>JACQPS010000302.1 GCA_016207445.1 Gemmatimonadota bacterium
GGACCAGACTTCGCCGTTCCTGGTGCGCGACCAGAACGGCACGGGCACCAGCTTCCGGCTCTACCGGGTGCCGCTGCGCGGCTCGGGCTTCGAGGCGGTGAACTTCGCGAACGACGGCACCTGGCGCTACATGAAACACCTGCGCATGACCATCGCCGGGACGCCGCAGGCGCAGGACACGCTCATCCTCGCGCGCATGCGCATCGTCGGCTCGCGCTGGACCAAGCGCGCAACCCATGGCATCCTGCGCGGCCTCGCCGGCGAATCCGAGGGGAGCGCGGCCGGCTTCAAGGTAGGCCCGGTCAGCCGGCTCACGGATGGCGGCGCCTATTCCTCGCCGCCGGGTGTGGGGGACCAGCTCCAGGATCCGACCGCGAGTTTCGGGACGGGCGGCGTCGTCTTCAACGAGAAATCGGTGCGGCTGAGCTACGAGGGGCTCGCCCCCGGCGACCGGGCGGAGACCTACTTCCGCTATCCGCAGCAGCCCAGGAACTTCCTGAGCTACCGCAGCCTGCGTCTGTGGATCGTGCCGCGCGCGGGGAATTGGGGACCGCAGGGCGATCAGCGCCTCCTGGTGAAGGTCGGAACCGACGCGAAGAACTTTTACCTGTATCAGACCAGGCTGCGCCCCGCCGCGGATGGCGCCGGCGTGCGGGAGGAAGACTGGCTCCCGGAAGCGGGGCTGGACTTCGAGCGCTGGTTCGAGCTCAAGGCGAAGGCCGAGCAGCGTTTCATCACGGAGGGCAAGCCCGCGAACGGCCTGCTCGAGGAATGGAGCGAGGACAGCACCTACGCGGTGGTGCTGGAGGATCGCGCCCGCGCACCCAATCTGGCCGCCGTGCGCGAGCTGTCCTTCGCGGTCTACAACGCGGGCGGGACGCCCGCCACGGGCGAGGTCTGGATCGACGACCTGCGCCTGGGCGCGGCGCTGACCGATGCCGGCTTCGCCGGCGAGCTGAATCTCGACGTCCGCGCCGCCGGCTTCCTGACGGCATCGGTCGGGTATGCGAGCCGCGGCGCACTCTTCCGCCAGCTCAACCAGGAGGCGGACTACCAGCGCACGGGTGACCTGCGCCTGTCCGGCACGGTGCAACTCGGTCAATTCGCGCCCACGGCGTGGGGTCTCGAGCTGCCGGTCACGGTGTCGCACACGCGCACGGGGCTGGAGCCCAGCTTCCTGCAGCAGAGCGACGTGCGCGCGGACCAGCTCGAGGGGTTGCGCGAGACGGGCTCCGAGGCGACGCGCGTGTCGCTGTCGCTGCGCAAGGCCACGCCCACACCCAACCGGTGGCTCAGCCTGCTGGTGGACGGGGCCGCCCTCCGCGTGGGGTACAGCACGGCGTCGTCCACGGCGATCACCTCCAGGTCGGAGGCCGAGGGCCTGGACGGCACCCTGAGCTACGGCCGACAGCTCGAGGCGCGCACCTTCGACGTGACGCCCGGCTTCCTCGAAACCGTGCTGCGCTGGATCATCCCCAAGCCGCTGGAGGAGACGGAGCTGTTCCGGCGGGTGACGGGCGCCCGGCTGCGCTGGAGCCCCGAGAGCTTGTCGCTCGCGAGCACGTACTTTCACCAGGACAGCCGCGCGTTCCGCTACGAGAAGATCCTGGCGGTGCCCGGTGACTCGGCGGTGCGCGCGACGGAGTCGCCGCGCGAAGGGCTGGAGAACCAGGCGCGCGTCGGGTTCCGGCCGTTCCAGTCGCTGCAGGCGGATCTGAGCGTGAGCAGCAGCCGCAACCTGCTCGAGCCGGAGCGGGCGACGCTGCAGGCCCGGGAGCGGCAGGCGATCTCGGGTGCGCGCGCCGAGCTGGCCGGCATCGACATCGGCTGGGAGACGAACCGGTCGATGAACGCTCAGGTGAGCTTCCGGCCCGAGCTCAGCAGCTGGCTCCGTCCCGGCTTCACCTATTCCGCCCAGTTCAGCACCGAGCGCACACCGTCCTACTACGAGCTGACGGTCCAGGATGGAGACACGATGGCGGTGATGCAGCGGGGCTTCCAGTCCGGCCGGCAGACGTCGCGGTCCGTGCTGCTGGAGCCGGCCGGCCTCCTGCAGGCTACGCTCGGCCGGCCGACCAGCTGGCTCGAGCGCACGGTGCTGCGGCTGGGAGGCAGGCTGCTGCCGATCGATCTGGGCTGGACCGCCGCGGTCAACTCCAAGTTCGAGCGCGAGACCTTCGCGCCGCCGTTCGGCTATCAGCTCGGGCTGGGCGGGTTCGGCGATTTCCGTCTGATCGGCCGGGACACTGCCGTGAACGCGCTCGAGCGCAGCGACTTCCGCGCACGCTCCGGCGTGCGGCTCCCGCTGAAGACGGAGCTCCAGCTCGCGTACACACGCGCCGAGTCCCGGGCCATCGACCTGCGCGGCGGACAGCGCAACGAGAATCAGCGGGGCTGGCCGGACCTGCGTTTCACCTGGAACGATATCCCGGTTCCTGCGACGCTGCGGCCCGTCATCGGCCGTGCGACCATCACCGCCGGCTACCAGCACCGGAGCGGGATCTCCGTGTTCGGCGAGGCCGGCGCCTTCGAGCGCATCTGCGGCGAGGCCGGCGCCGGCGTGGAGCGGCGGCAGTGCCGGGGCAACGAGGAGACGAGCATCCCGCTCGGGTTGAACCTGAGCCTGGGCCAGGGCATCAGCGCCGCCTATACCGGCAGCTTCACGAGCGGGACGAGCAACGACAACACCGGGGCGGCGGAGAACGGGGGGCGCAGCCACGCGGTTCAGCTCGTCGGCAGCTTCATGGTGCCGGGGGGCCTGGCGCAGACGTTGCCGCAGCCGATCCAGGCATCGCTCCGCTACGGCTACACGTCCCAGTTCCAGTGCCGCGAGCGCAATACGGCCGCGGCAGACTGCACGCCGTTCACGGACGTGCTCAGCCGGAGCTTCCACCTCACGCTGGACACCGTGCTCTCGCAGCTCAACCTCGGCCTGCAGATGAGCTACACGGACCGCCAGAGCTTCGTGGGCACGCGCACCGGCTCCAGCCAGTTCCAGCTCGGCCTGTTCGGGCAGTTCAACTTCGCGACCGGGATGCTTCCGGGCGGGGGACGGTGAGGAGCGCGGGCGCCGCGGTCCTGGCCCTCGTCGCCTGCGTATCCTCCGGCTGCCGCGCAGAGGGAGACCGCGCGCAGCCCGCCGCGGCCGCCGCCGTCGCGCCGCCGTTCGACGCGCAGCGCGCCTACGAGCTGCTGGCGCAGCAGGTGGGCTTCGGCCCGCGCGCGCCGGGCAGCCCCGGCCATGCGCGCCAGCTCGAGTGGATGCTCCAGCACCTGCGCGCTCGCGCCGACACAGTCGAGGTGCAGGCGTTCCGGCACGCGACGTCTCGCGGCGACACGCTGCGCCTGTCCAACGTGTTCGCGCGCTTCCGCCCCGAAATCGCCGATCGCATCCTGCTGGTCGCGCACTGGGACACGCGTCCCACCGCCGATCAGGAGAGCGACCCCGCGCGCCAGCAGCAGCCGATCCTGGGCGCCAACGACGGCGCCAGCGGCGTCGCCGTCCTGCTCGAGCTGGCCCATGTCCTTTCCGACCATTCCCCGCCCATCGGCGTCGACCTACTGTTCGCGGATGGCGAGGACTACGCGCCGGGCGAGATGTTTCTCGGCTCGGAGTACTTCGCGGCAAACCTGCCGGCCGGCTATCGTCCGCTCTACGCCATCGTGGTCGACATGGTGGCCGACCAGGACCCGCGCTACCCGGTCGAGGGATACTCCCAGCAGTACGCGCCCGAAGTCGTCGAGCGCGTCTGGCGGCTCGCGCAGGAGCTCGGCCAGGGCGCGTATTTCCCCCGCGCCGCCGGCGGCGCGATCGACGACGACCACATGTCGCTCAACCGCGCCGGCATCCACGCGATCGACATCATCGACTTCGAGTACGGCCCGGCGCACCGCTACTGGCACACCCTCGACGACAACCTCACGCACACCGCGCCAGCGGGGCTCGGCGTGGTGGGGACCGTGCTGGCGGAGCTGATCTATCGCGGGGGCTGATCGTTTCCGGGCTCCGACAGCCGTGCTCACCGCAGAGGCGCAGAGAACGCCGAGCAGCCCAGAATGGACGAGAATGTGGTCTCCGGGCGCGTCATCGGCGCCGCCATCGAAGTCCACCGGGAGCTCGGCCCTTCAACGTGCCGCTTCTCACGCATGGGATTCGGCGCATCGTTCACAAACTCTATTGAACGGCGCGGTTTTCGACGCGACGAAGCGATCTAGCACTGAGAAGCAAACGAAAGAAAAACTCTACGTCCTCTCTCTGCGCTCTTCGCGCCTCTGCGGTGAAAAAAGTGTTAACGGGATGAATCTTTCCAACGACGAACGCCGCGCCATCGGCTTCCTCGCGCTGCTTCTGACGCTCGCGGCGGCGGCAAGGCTCCTGCACCGTGACGGGCCGATCGTCGCCGAAGGCGAGGAGCTCGATCTCGCCGCCCTGGAACGGGCCAGCCAGGCAGCGCTGGCCGAGGCCGAGCGGCGACGCCGGCCGCTCGCGCCCGCGGAAAAGATCCCGATCAACACGGCACCGGCGGAAGAGCTCGAGCGCCTGCCGCGCGTGGGACCCTCGCTGGCCCGGCGCATCGTGGCGGAGCGGGAGCGCGCGGGGGCGTTCGCCGGACCGGCGGACCTCGCTCGCGTCCCCGGAGTGGGAGAGCGCTCGATCGAACGGCTCGCGCCGCACCTGAGCTTCGAGCCGGGTCCGACCGGTCGTGCGGCCAGCACGATTTCGCTCCCCCCGAATGCCGTGCTCCTGGAAGGCCGGTCTTCCGCGCACCGAGCGGCGCCGGCCGGGGATCAACCATGGGAGAGGGGGGACCAGCCAGTCTCCCCGGGGCTCGACCTCAACCGCGCCACGGCCGAGGAGCTGGAGCGCCTCCCCGGCATCGGCCCGGTGCTGGCGCGACGGATCGTTGCGCACCGGGACTCGGCCGGCCCATTCCGCGAACCCGCCGATCTGGACCGGGTCCCGGGGATCGGGCCGGCGCTCCTGGCCAGGCTCGCTCCGTACCTGCGTCCTTGACCGGCCCCGCCGGCGGGTCTAACTTGCTATCATCTCTCCCTGTATCCCTAGTTCCGGGAAAGCTCAAGCAGACATGGCGACCGCGACAACCGCTGCCTCCGAGCGAATCGGCGATCTGCTGGTTCGCGAGGGATTGATTTCCCAGGACCAGCTCAAGAAGGCGTTGGAGGACGCGCAATCCAGCGGGACCCGGGTCGGCTTCTCGCTGATCAAGCTCGGGTTCATCGCCGAAGAGGACCTGACGCGCACGCTCGCGCGCCAGTACCGGGTCCCGGCCGTGGACCTGAACCGCGTCACCATCGACCCGAAGATCATCGACCTCGTCAAGGGCGAGCACGCCCTGAAATACCAGGTGCTGCCGCTCCGGCGCGTCGGCCGCACGCTCACCGTGGCGATGGCGAATCCCGCCGACGCACGCGCGATCGACGACCTGAAGTTCCTCACCCGCCACGATATCGAGCCGGTGGTCGTCGGCGAGTACACCCTCAAGAAGCACCTGGAGAAATACTACGAGACGGCCGACGAGCGCATTGCCGAGCTGCTGCAGGAGGTGGGTGCCGATTCGGACGAGGTCGAGGTCGTCCAGGAGCAGGAAGAGGAAGTCAGCGTCGCCGCGCTCCAGGCGCAGGTCGGCGAGGCTCCGATCGTCAAGCTGGTCAACGGCATCCTCACGGACGCCGTACTGCGCGGCGCCTCCGACATTCACATCGAGCCCTTCGAGAAGGAGCTCCGCGTCCGCTACCGCATCGACGGCTCGCTGCAGGAGATCA
>JACQPS010000296.1 GCA_016207445.1 Gemmatimonadota bacterium
AGCGCGTTCAAGAAGGCGGGAAAGAAGCTGGACATGGGCGGGTCTTGCCTGCGCTTTCGCCGCCTCGAGGACCTCGAGCCGAACGCGATCGGCCGGGTCATCCGGAGCATGCCGCCGAAGAAGCTGATCGCGGCGTACGAGCAGAGCCGGGAAGGCTCACCGCGGAGAACGCGAAGGCCGCAGAGGACAAAGTAAGAATCTCTTGGTTATCCGTTCTGTGCGGGCCTCTGCGGCCTCTGCGGTGAGAGGGGTTAGGGGGCGCGGCGACGGAGCGCAGTTCGCACGTGATCCCGCGGGGTAGTAGATTCGAGGGCGGAAGCGGACTTTTCGCGGCAGGAGCTAACGCGGGGCAGGAGAGCTCATGGGCACGCAAGGACAGAAGGGCGACGTCGTCTTCCTCTCGGGCCGGCGCACGCCGTTCGGCACGTTCGGCGGTACGCTGCGCGGCTTTTCTGCGACCGAGCTGGGCGTGTTCGCGGCGAAGGCCGCACTGGAAAGCGCCGGGGTTCCGGCCGACACGATCGGCCACGTCATCTTCGGCAACGCACTGCAAACGTCGTCGGACGCGATCTACCTCGCGCGTCACGTCGGCCTGCGCGCGGGCGTGCCGTTCGAGGTGCCGGCGCTGACGCTGAACCGGCTGTGCGGCTCCGGCTTCCAGGCGATCATCAGCGGCGCGCAGGAGATCCTGCTGGGCGAGGCGGAGGTGTGCCTGTGCGGCGGCACGGAGTCGATGAGCCAGGCGCCGCACGTGCTGCGCGGCGCGCGCTGGGGCGACCTGCGCCTGGGCGTGGCCGGTGGCGCGCTGGAGGACCTGCTCTGGGCCGCGCTGACGGATCCGCAGTGCGGGCTGTCCATGGCGCAGACGGCGGAGAAGCTGGCGGAGAGGTACGGGGTCACGCGCGCGGAGGCGGACGGCGTCGCCTACCGCTCGCAGGTGCGCGCGAAGCGGGCGTGGGACGAGGGGCGCTTCGAGGCCGAGGCCGTGCCGATCGCGATCAAGAGCAAGAAGGGCGAGACGCAGTTCAAGTACGACGAGCACATGCGCCCGGAGACGACACCCGAAGTGCTCGCCTCGCTCAAGCCCTACTTCAAGCAGGACGGGCTGGTCACGGCGGGGAACGCGAGCGGGATCGGCGACGGCGCGGCCGCGACTGTGATCGCGAGCGCGGAGTGGGCGAAGCGGAACGGCGTGAAGCCGATCGGACGGCTGGTCTCCTGGGGCATCGCCGGCGTGGAGCCGGACATCATGGGGATCGGGCCCGTGCCCGCGAGCCGCCAGGCGCTCGCGAAGGCGGGCCTCCGCCTCGAGGACATGGACCTGGTCGAGATCAACGAGGCGTTCGCGCCGCAGTTCGCGGCCGTCTCCCGGGAGCTCGGGCTCGATCCGGAGAAGACGAACGTGAACGGCGGTGCCATCGCGATCACGCACCCGCTGGCGGCGTCGGGCGCGCGCATCACGATTCACCTGCTGCACGAGCTGCGGCGTCGAGGTGCGCGCTATGGGCTGGGTGCGGCGTGCATCGGAGGGGGTCAGGGTGCTGCGGTGGTCGTGGAAGCGATCAACAGTTAAAACGGTTAACAGTTAACAGTTAACAGTTAACAGTTGACAGTTGACAGTCGACAGACAAGCCGTCAGGATCGTCGCCACAATGCGCGTGCTTTTTACTGTGAACTGTAAACTGTAAACTGTCGACTATGTTGGAGATCCTCTTCGCCGCCGGGCTCGCTACGCTCGGCACTGCCGCGACCAGTCTCCGGGTCCTGCGCCAGTACGAGCGCGGCGTGGTGTTCCGTCTGGGGAAGCTGGTGGGGACGCGAGGCCCCGGGCTGATCGTGCTCTGGCCGTTCGGGCTCGAGCGCATGGAGCGGGTGCCGCTGCGCATCGTCACGCTGGACATTCCGCCCCAGGACGTGATCACGCGCGACAACGTCTCGATCAAGGTGAACGCCGTGCTGTATTTCCGCGTGAGCTATCCCGAGAGCGCGGTGCTCGAGATCGAGAACTACCTGTTCGCGACCAGTCAGCTCGCGCAGACCACGCTGCGCAGCGTGGTCGGGCAGTGCGAGCTGGACCAGTTGCTGGCCGAGCGCGAGCACATCAACAAGGTACTGCGCCGGATCATCGACGAGGGGACGGATCCGTGGGGTATCGAGGTCACGGCCGTCGAGATCAAGGACATCGACCTGCCGCAGGAGATGAAGCGCGCCATGGCGCGGCAGGCGGAGGCGGAGCGTGAGCGGCGCGCGAAGGTGATCGCGGCCGAAGGCGAGTACCAGGCCTCCGCGCGCCTGACCGAGGCCGCGGGCGTGATGAGCAGCCAGCCCGCGGCGCTCCAGCTGCGCTACCTGCAGACGCTGGCGGAGATCGCCACGGAGAACAACTCCACGACCCTCTTCCCCATTCCCATCGACCTGCTGCGCCCCTTCTTCGACCGCATCGGCCAGGCGACGTCGCCGCCGCCGGCCGCCGCCACGCCGACGCCGCTCGAAGGCGCCGGCGCCGAGCCGCGCCTCCCCGGCCCGGGCGTGGAGAACATGCCTGGCACGGAGCTTGACCGGGAGCGACCGCGGCAACGGCGGTAGCGAGGTGTCAGGTGCCAGGTGTCAGGTGTCAGCTGTAGGCGCCCAAACTCTGGTTCCCTGACCCCTGACCCCTGACCCCTGACCGCTGACCCCTGAATCATGCGCTCTCTGACCCTCACGCTTGCCATCACG
>JACQPS010000297.1 GCA_016207445.1 Gemmatimonadota bacterium
AGATCGCGGCGAGGATCGTGCGCATACGACGCATTGCGCAACCTCCGTGAAGCGTGCCACGCGTGAACGTGAGATGTCGCGGCGCCCGCGCCGACAGGGGCCGGCGGCGCCGTTCCGGAGAGAACGCAATGGCCGTACCAGCGGTCAGCGAATCCTTCCTCCCCCCACCAGCACATCCCCGCGATAGACGGCCCCGGACTGTCCCGGCGTGACCGCGCGCTGGGGTTCCTCCAGCGCGAGGTGAACTTCGCCCGCCGCGATGCGGTCCACGCGCGCCGGCACGGCGGGCGCCCGGTGCCGCAGCTGGACCAGCACGCGCTCGCCCGGCGTGGGGGGCTCGCCCAGCCAGTTGAGGTCGCCCAGAACCACGTCGGCGCGGCGGAGTTGCTCCTCGGTCCCGACAACCACCTCGTTGCTGCCAGGACGCACGGCCAGGACGTAGAGCGGACGACCGTGGCCGCCGCCCAGTCCTTTGCGTTGCCCGACCGTGTAGCGCGCGTAGCCGCGGTGCTCGCCCACCACCTCTCCTTCCGCGGTGACGAGCCGGCCAGGCGAGAGGGCCGCGTGCGCTTGCCCCAGACGCTGGCCGAGAAAACCGGCGTAGTCCCCCGTGGACACGAAGCAGATCTCCTGCGACTCCGGCTTGTCGGCCGTGACCAGCTCGAGCGCGCGGGCACGCGCCCGCACCTCGGGCTTCGTGAGCTCGCCCACCGGAAAGAGAAGATGAGGCAGCACGCGCCGCGGCACCCCCCACAGGAAGTAGCTCTGGTCCTTGCGCGTGTCCGCGCCCCGCCGGATGCCGGCGGCGCCGTCGTCGCCGGCAACGCGGCGCGCGTAGTGCCCGGTGGCGATGAAATCGGCGCCGAGCTGACGGCCCCGGCGCAGCAGGTCCGGGATCTTCGTGTTCGAGTTGCAGCGCACGCACGGGTTGGGCGTGCGGCCCGCCTCGTATTCCCGCACGAAATCGTCGATCACGTCGTGCGTGAACGACTCCTCCATGTCGAAGACGTAGTGGGGCGCGTCCAGACGCTCGCACACGCACCGCGCGTCCAGGATTCCCTCCAGCCCGCAGCAGGTGCGGCTCGGCCCCCCGTTCTCCGAGTAGCAGAACGTCTTCATGGTGGCGCCGATCACGCGGTACCCCTGCTCGACCAGGAGCGCCGCAGCGACGGAGGAATCGACGCCCCCGGACATCGCGACCAGAACCGTCTTCTTCTGCAACCTGTTTCTCTCCGCTCACCCGATCCCGAGCCCCATCCCGATCCCGATCCGTTACGACGTCTCCGCCACCGCACGGACCCGGCTCACGACCCGCGGCACGATCTCGAGCGCGCGCTCGATCTCCGCCGCCGTGGTCGCGAGCCCGAGCGAGAGCCGGAGCGAGGCTTCGCCCGGCTGTGCCCGCCCCATGGCCATGAGCACCGCGCTCGGCTCGACCGTGCCGCTCTGGCACGCGGACCCGCTCGAGACGGCGACTCCCTCCAGGTCGAGCGAAACCAGGACCATCTCCTGGTCCACGCCCGGCAGCGACACGTTCAGCAGGTGGGGCAGCCTGGGGGCGCCGCCGGCGTTGACGACGAGGTCCGGGATGCGCTCGCGCAGCCCCGCCTCGAGCCGGTCGCGCAGGGCGCGGTAGTGGGCGACGTTGCGCTCCAACTGCTCGACCGCGAGCTCGGCGGCCCGCGCGAAGCCGACCGCCGCGGGGACATTCTGCGTGCCGGGGCGCATCCCCGACTCCTGGCCGCCGCCGTGCGTGAGCGGCTCCAGCTGCACGCCCGCGCGCACGTACAGCGCGCCGATGCCCTTGGGCCCACCGAGCTTGTGCGCACTGAGCGAGAGCAGGTCGAGCGGGACTTCGTCCACGCGCACGCGCAACCGGCCGAACGCCTGCACCGCATCGGTGTGGAAGACGACGCCGGCAGCCCGGCACCGCCCGGCAGCCTCCGGCACCGGCTGGATCGTGCCCACCTCGTTGTTCCCCCACATCACCGAGACGACGGCCGGTCGCAGCGGCAACACCTCCTCCAGCGCGCCGAGCTCGAGACGACCGTCTCCGTCCACGCCCAGGATCACGACCTGAGCGCCCTCTTCCCCAGCCTGCAGCACCGCGTTCAGCACCGCCTTGTGCTCCACCGCGCTGCATACCACGGCGGCCGAGCCGAGCGAGCGCCGCGTCACGCGCCAGCGGCCCAGGACCGCCAGGTTGTCGGCCTCCGTTCCGCCGCCCGTGAAGATGATCTCTCGCCGCGCCGCGCCCACCGCCGCCGCCACGCGCTCCCGCGCCTCCTCCAGAGCTGCCCGCGCCTCGCGGCCCCACGCGTGAATGCTCGACGGGTTGCCGAAGCGGTCGTCGAGGTAGGGCGCCATGGCCTCCTTCACTTCCGGCCGCAGCGGCGTGGTCGCGGCATGATCCAGGTAGATCCCCGGCACGCCTCCCTCCCGCCTCGCTGGTTTCACGATCATTGTACCCCCGTCGCAGGGTTCGGTCCGCCTCGACACCCCCCCATCCCGCAATCTGGCAGCCAGATGGCGGGTCGCCTATATTGAGCGCATGCCCCACCGTGCGCCACCCCCGTTGCCGCCGCACCGGCCTCCTCGTTTCCGCGCCACCGTCCACGGCACCGTTTTCGGCGAGAGAGCCGACCACCTGACCCGCGTCCACGAGGGAGACGAGCTCATCCTTGTGCCCGGCCCGCCGATCGAGGAGGAGCCGGGCATCTGGGTGCACCTGCCGGGCGGCGATCTCCTGGGGCACCTGCCCCCGGAAATCGAAGCCTGGCTCGCTCCGTGGATGCTCGGAGGCGGCCGCGCGACCGCTCGCGCACTCCGCGTCTCCGGCGACGACACACCTAGCTGGCGGCGCCTGCTCATAGAAGTCGTCTGCTCCGACTGACCGGTCCCCCCGCCGGCCGGGACACGCGTGCTACACCTCGCCGGGCCGGGTGGGACAGCCGCGGTACATCGGGGCAGGGCGGCGTCGGCGGCCTCGTCGATAACCGCTTGTGAGGAATCGGGTTAGAGCGGAGCACCTGTGGCGGCGAACCCGGACCGCGTCTTGCACCCCTGGTCTCGCGGCCGGAACCCACGCCGTGCGGCAGAAAAGCCTACCGCCCCGGAACGAACGAAGCCTGCGCTTCCGCGCCCCCGGCCCGTCAACTCTCGCCTGGACCGTCTCACCTCGGCCCCGAGGGCGCGGAATACCCAGGGATCAGTGGTCAGGGGTCAGGGGTCAGCTTCGAGCGACCCTGCTGACCCCTGACCCCTGGTCCCTGACCCCTGCCATCAGAAGCTCGCGACCTCGAGGGCGACGACGTCGTCCACACGCATCGTCTCGCGGGTCCAGAACGGCTCCCCGTACGGGCGCCGGATCAGCGAGCCGTAGTGGGCGGCGTGGGCCAGGATCTGATCGCGGAGCGGCCGCTCGCCGCCGTAGATCTCGCCGATACGGGTCTTCCCCTGGAACTGCGAGCGGAACGCAAACACGGCCTCGAGCTTCCGCTCGATGACGTCCGTGATGTCCACGACGAACGTCGGCTTGACCGGCTCCTCGACGTAGGTGAGCGAGTAGAGCACCTTGCGGGGACGGTGTGGCTCCCCCGAGTCCGGGCCGAGCCCGGGTGCGCGCCGCAGCCCCGCGAGAAAACAGGCCGCGTGCGCGATGCGGCTGGCGGCCGTGTGGTCGGGGTGGCGCGCCTTGCGCCACTGCGTGATGACGACGCGCGGCCGCAGCTCCCGGACGGCCGCCGCGACCTGGGCCCGCGCCTCCGGCGTGTCCTGCAACGCGCCGTCCGGCAGGCCGGCGCCGCGCCGAACCGTGAGCCCGAGCACGCGGCCCGCCTCCTCTGCCTCCCGCCGTCGCTCTTCCTGGCTGCCATGCGTTCCGGCCTCGCCGCCGGTCAGGTCCAGGATTCCGGTGCGGTATCCCTGGCCGGCGGCCACCAGCAACGTGCCGCCGCAGAGCAGCTCGGCGTCATCGGGGTGCGCACAGATCGCGAGCAGGTCGACCATCACTCGTAGCGCAGCGCCACGACCGGATCCATGCGCGCGGCGCGCCACGCCGGCCAGATGCCGAACAGGACGCCGGCGATTGCCGCCATGCCGAGCGCCGCCGCGATGGCGGTCGCGGGTGCCCGCGCTGGAATCGGCGTGGTCGCGTGCACCAACAACGCGACGCCGCCGCCCAGCAGGAGCCCCAGCGCGCCGCCGATCAGCGTCAGCGTGGCCGCCTCGACCAGGAACTGCCACAGGATCTCGCGGCGAGTCGCGCCCATCGCCTTGCGGATCCCGATCTCCCGCGTCCGCTCCGTGACCGCGATCATCATGATCGCGATCACGCCCACACCGCCCACCATGAGCGCCACGGAAGAGAGCGCGAGCATGACCACGAAGAAGACGTTCGTAATGCGGTTGAACGTCCGCACCAACTCCTGCTGCCGCAGCACGAAGAAGTTGTTGGGCTCGCTCGGCCGCAGCCCGCGGGTCGTGCGCAGTGCGCCGATCACCTGATCCATCGCCTGGTTCTGCGAGGCCTCCGGCGCGGTCACGATGAAAATCGCCATGGCCCCGTCCCAGACGTCCAGGTGCTTCACCGCGGAGGTGGTCGGCATGACCGCCCAGTTTTTTATGATATTGGCGAACACGTTCCGGCTTTCCTGGAACACGCCGATCACGCGGAACGGCTTGCCCTGGATGTGCACCCGCCGCCCGATCGGATCGAGCCCGCCGAAGAGCTCCTGTGCCAGGTGCTTCGTGATCACCACGACGGGCGCCGAAGCGCGCACGTCCGCGTGCAGGAAGTCGTGCCCGGCCACGAACGTGCCGGTCGTGAATTGGCTCCACCCCGCATCCCGCGCGTAAACCTGGACATCCCGCGTCGGCTGGCCGGCGATATCGAAGGGGAGGGTCTGGTCGAAGCCGGAGATGGCGGCGCGCACCGTCGGGAGTTTCGCCACCAGGCGCGCCTCCGACACCGTGACCTTCGGGTTGCGCATCCACTCCTGCCACTGCTCGTCGCTCGTGCTCAGTTGCGTCCAATCGAAGCGGGTGACCATGAAGTTCTTCGGGCCGATCGCCTCCATCTCGCTCATGATGCTGGTGCGGATGCCGGAGACCAGGGCGCTCATCGCCATCACGCTGCCCACCCCGACCACGATGCCGAGGATGGTCAGCGCCGCCCGGAACTTGTTGGCCCGGAGCTGCTCGACCGCGAGGCGTGCGCCTTCTTGAAGGCTCTCGATCCGCATGGTCTACTCGTGCCGCAGCGCGACCACTGGGTCCAATGCGGCCGCACGGGCCGCCGGATAGATGCCGGCGATCATGCCCACGCCCACCCCGAGCAGCACCGCAGCCGCGATCCACTGCGGCGCGATCACGGCCGGCAGCGGCGAGAGCGCGCGCACCAGCCAGGCCAGGCCGATGCCGATGGCGATGCCGAGGATCGCGCCGAGCCCGGAGAGCGTCGCCGACTCGACCAGCACCTGAAGGATGATGTCGCGGCGGCGGGCGCCGATGGCCTTGCGTACGCCGATCTCGCGCGTGCGCTCCACCACCGAGACCAGCATGATGTTCATGATGACGATGCCGCCGACGACCAATGCGATCGAGACCAGTCCGGGGAACGCGATGTAGAGGATGCGGCTGATCCGCGCCCAGAAGCTCAGCCCCTCGTCCGAGGTCTCGATCACGAAGTTGTTCCCATCGTTGGGCCGCAGGCCGCGCCGGCTGCGCATGATCGCCTCGAGGCGCAGCTTCGCGAGCGGGATCAGCTGCGCGTCGGAGACCCGGACCACGATCCGGTCCACGATGCCATGCGGGTTGACCATGCGGGCCACGGGCGAATGCGCGGGCGCGATCGCGCGCCGGTCCAGCGAGAAGCCGAAGAGCGATCCCTCCTGCTCCAGCACCCCGATGACGCGGAAGGGGAATCCGTTGATGCGAACCCGGCGGCCGAGCGGGTCGCGGCTGCCGAAGAGCTTCTCCGCGGCCTCGTGGCCGAGCACGACCACCGGGATGCCGAACCGATCCTCGGGCGGGGTGAAGAGCCGTCCCCGCGCGATCTCGTGCTCCATGATGCGGAAGTAATCGGCGGATGCGCCCGAGAGCCAGACGTTCTTGACCTCGGTCCCGTCCTCCGCCTCGAGCACCGCATCCGCGTCGCTTTCGACGGCGACGAGAGCGGGGAGTCCGAGCTGCTCGTGGATGGCATCGGCATCTTCGAAGCGGAGCCGCGGCCGCCGCTGCCACTCCCGCCACTCGCTGGGACCGGCGAAGTTGATTTCCGGCACACGGCGCACGGTGATCGTGTTGAGGCCGTAAACCTGGCGGGCGAAGTCTTCGGTGATGTAGCGGTTCATGCCCTCGACCACGCTGACGACGGCGATCAGGAACATGACGCCGATGATGACGCCGAGCACCGCGAAGAAGCTCTTGAGCTTCTGCGCGCGGATCTGCGCCAGGGCGAGCGCGATGCCTGCGCGGGGGTTCACGAGCCGAGAGCGGGGACGGACCGGAGCTGATCGCTTGCGATGAGGCCGTCGCGCAGCGTGACTGCGCGGTGCGCGTGCTCGGCGATGTCGTGCTCGTGCGTGACGAGCAGGATCGTCTGCCCCTCGCCGTGCAGCAGGTCGAACAGCGCCATGATCTCGGCGCCCGTCTGGCTGTCCAGGTTCCCGGTCGGCTCGTCGGCCAGCAGGATCGAGGGACGGTTCACCAGCGCGCGCGCGATCGCCACCCGCTGGCGCTGCCCGCCCGACAGTTCCGCCGGCCGGTGGTGCATCCGGTCCGCGAGTGCGACCCGCTCGAGCATCGCCTGTGCACGCTCCCGCCGCTCCCGCCGGGGGATGCCGCCGTAGATCAGGGGTAGCTCGACGTTGTGCAGCGCGGTCGCGCGCGGCAGCAGGTTGAACGTCTGAAAGACGAAGCCGATCTCGCGGTTGCGGATGCGCGCCAGCTCATCGTCCGGCAGGCCGGCCACGGGCTCGCCGTCGAGCCAGTACTCGCCCTCGGTCGGCGTATCCAGGCAGCCGATCAGGTTCATGAGCGTCGACTTGCCCGAGCCGGACGGACCCATGATCGCCACGTACTCGTTGGCGTCGATCACCAGGTCCACGCCGCGCAAGGCGTGCACGATCTCCGCGCCCAGCACGTAGTCCTTCTTCAACGCGTGGGTCCGGATGATGGCGTGGTTGCGAGACGCGCTCACTGCTTCTTCTCGCTGGTAGCGCCGGCCGGGCCCGCGGTTTCGGCCATGCGGCGAACCGGCTTGCCGTTGGTCAGTCCCCGAATCGCCTCGTACGGGCCGGCGACCACGGAGTCGCCCGGGGCCAGCCCCTCGAGCACCTCGAAGTGCTCGCGCCCGGCGATCCCCACTTTCACGGGCACGAACTCGGCTTTGCCCTTCCGCACGACGAAGACACCTTCCTCGTCCTTCTTCTCCTCCTCATCGACCGCCGCGGCAGCGGCGCGCGCCTCTCGCTCCTCCTGCGGCAGCTTCTCGAGCGCTTCGCGGTCGCGCACTGTGAGGGCGATGATCGGGATCACGAGCGCGCTGTCCCGCATCGCGGTCACGGTCTCGGCGGTCGCGGACAGATCGGGCCGCAGGGCCGCCGGTGGATTGTGCAATTGGATGACGACCTCGAAATCGACGGCCTGCCGCTGGCCGGAGCCGCCCAGGGCCAGGCTCCCGGGCGGGCGCACCGCACTGTGGCCGATCTCCGTGACGCGGCCGGTGAACTCCTGATGGGGGAAGGCATCGATCTCGATGGTCGCGCTGTCGCCCAGCTCGATCTCGGGGACGTCCGTCTCGTCCACGCGCACCACGGCTTCCATGATGGAGAGATCGCTCACCGTGAGCAGCAGGCTCCCGGCGTTGTTCATGGTGCCGACGATCGCCGTCTCTCCCTCCTCCACGTTCAGCCGGGTGACGATGCCATCGATCGGCGAGCGGATCACCGTCTTGGCCAGCCGGTCCTGCGCCTCGCTCAGTGCCGCCCGCGCCTGGTCCACGGTGTAGACCGCGGCCTGGAGCAGCTCGCGCTGCACGCGCACCTGCGTCTCCGCCTCCTCTAGCGCCTGCCGGCTCACCAGCGTGGAGTCGCGCGCAGACAGCGCCGCGGCACGCTCCAGCGCTCGCTCCGCCTGGATCAGACTGGCGCGCGCCTGCGCCTGCCGCGCCAGCGCCTCGCTCACGGCCGCCCGCGCGCGCGCGACGGCGGCCTCGTACTGGGAGGGATCGATGCGCAACAGGATCTGCCCGGCGCGCACGCGATCCCCCTCCTCGACGCGCAGGTCCGTGACGCGGCCCATGATGTCCGCCTGGACGTCCACCGACCGGTGCGGGCGGATCCAGCCGTCGGCGGTGACAATCGCGACCAGCCGCTGCTTCTTCACGGCCTCGATGCGAACGGCCACGGCGTCCCGGTTCCGGCCCGCGACGCTCAGCGCGCCCAGGCCGGCGATGACGATGAGCAGAGTGGCGCCGACGCCGAGCTTGGTTCTGCGCTTCATGGCTTCTCCTCCGCGGAGCGGGCAAGCTTCCGTCCCACGGCGGCCTCGAGCGCGGCCAGCGCTTCGTGGAAATCGTAAACGGCCATGAGATGGGCCCGGTCCGCGCGGGCCTTGATCGTTTCCGCGTCCTTCAGCTCCAGGAACGGCGCCGCGCCAATGCGGTAGCGCTCGCGCGCGAGCCGGAGCTGCTCCTCCCCCAGACTGCGGTTGCGCTCCTCGAGCAGCACCGTCTGGTGCGCCGTCTCGAGGTTGAGGTGCGCCGACGCCGCATCCGCGCGCAGCCGGAGCTCCTCCGCGCGCAGCCGTTGGCGCGCGTCATCCGCGACCACCTTCGCGCTCTCCACCTGCCGCTGGCGCGTGAAGCCCTGGAAGATCGGCAGCGTGACCTGCAACTGTGCCGTGAACGGCTGCCTGGTGAAGTTGAACGGGAACACGTCGTTGTCGCGGATGAGTGCGGCCTGCCGGTCGGCCGTGAAGGCGAAGCGCGTGCAGTCCTGTGTGGGCAGCGGCTCGGTCAGCCGCTCGAAGATCAGGTTGAAGCCCTCGCAGACCGCGACCTGGTTGTCCGACTGGTCGCGCGCCTGATCGATGAGGAATTGGCTGTTGCCCGCCTCGCGCGTGTACCCGGAGAACCCCGCGCTGAGCCGCAGGGTCGGCAGGTAACTGCTGCGAGCGGCGCGCATGGCGGCGTGGCCCGCGGCTTCCGCGGCGTGCAGCGCGCGCAGCTGCGGGTGCCGCTGCAGCGCATAGCCGATGAGCTCGTCCTGGGTCCAGCTCGGCTCGAACACCTCGAACGTGCTGGTGAGCGCGACGTCGCGGTCGAGCTCGATCCCGAGCGCCTGCACGAGCCGGAGCTTCGACGTCTGCAACGCGTTCTCCGCCTGCAGCAGCGCCACCTCGGCGCGGCCCTTCTCCACCTCCGCCTGCTTCGATTCCAGCGAGATGGCCGCGCCGACCGCGACCCTGGCCTGCGCCAGCTTCGCGTTCTCGGCTGCGCGCTCGAGCTCCTGCTGCGCCAGCTCGATGCCGTCCTGCGCGCGCAATACGCTCAGATACTGCCGCGTCACGTCGACCGTGAGCGTGAACTCCGTGGCCTCCGTGCGCGCCACAACCGCGCGGCGGTTCGCCCGCTCGCGCGAGACGCGGTAGAAGCTTCCCAGCCCTACCTCATAGTCGAGACCGACCCAGTAGTCCGACAGGAAGTACGAGGGCGTACCCTCGCCGAAGCCAATGTCACCGGCCGTGAAGATGCCGAAACGCGGCTTGCCCTTCGCCTGGTACTGGAATCCGGTCGAGGCATACGCGCCGGGGAAGAGGTTGCCATACGCCTCGCGCACGGCCCAGTCGGCCTCTCCCTCGTCGTTCTTCGCTGCCTGGAAGTCGGGGTTGTGCCGCCGGGCGAGCGCGATCGCCTCATCCAGCGTGAGCGTGGCCACGGGCTCCTGCGCCGCCGCGGGGCGCGCGAGGGACAGGAGCAGGGGCAACGCCAGCAGGGCCCGCAGCCCCGCCCGCCGATTGCACCGTGGAGCCAGCACCGGTCCGATCTCCTGTGAACGTGGAACGAAGACCTCCAACAGACGTACGGGCCCGCCGGAGGTTCGGTTTCGATGAGCCGATGGGCGGGAACGAACTGCGGCAGACAAAGATACGCGACTGGGCGGGTGCGGCAACCCAGACGTCACCCCGGCAGCGCTTTGCGTTCTGCACTGTAGTTACGCGCCGGAATCTCGAGCCGGAGCACGCGGCCCTGCGCGTCCACCCAGACGTGCCGCTCCGCGCTCCCCTCGATCTGGACGACAAGGCGCCGCCCCTCGACTCGCTGGCCCGCCACCGTGACCGTCTCGCTGCCCTGTTCGGTGACGCTCGCCGTCACCTGCCGGCTCTGGCGCGGCACGATGAGCGGGACACGGACACGCCCGTCGGCCAACCGGCGGGCTAGGAAGTAGTAGTGGTGCGCGACCCCCTCATCCAGCAGGACCGCGCCCTCGCTCGCGAGGTATTCCCGCATCATCTCACCGGCGGGTGAGAAGATGCGCGCGCTGAACCGCCCGCCGACGACGCGCCCCGCGATCCGCTCTTGCTGTGCACCCTGCACGGCTACCTGATACGCGATGGGCCGCAGCGTGGCACCCGCGACCTCCAGCGAGGCGCTCAGCTCCTGCGCTCCCTCCGTCGGCGCGGCGTTCACCCGCCCCTGCGCGATGATGATGGCGTTCATACCCGTGCCATTCTGACGGATCGTAAAGGTCTCGCTGCCGACTTCCCGCCCCGCGACCGTGAGGCGGAACTCACCCTCGTCGAGCGTGATCGTCTGTGCGACCGTGCCGCCGTTCAGAAGTGGCAGAAAGCAGACGATGCCCAGCAGCCGTGGGAAAAGATGCATGATGCTCCTTAGTGCTGTGAATGCCCGGTCTTGTACACCCGGCACGGGCGGACGGTTCGGCCGAATTCGATGGGCGTGGGCGCGCGCGCCGGTTCGGCCTCGCGCTTCAGGCTCGATGGATCAAACCGTATCCGACTCGCGGTCCCGGGGCTGCTCGAAGACCGAGCGTCGGATCGACTCCAGGATGCGGCGGTAGATCTGCTCGCCCTTGTGCGCGCTCGCCGCCGTGGGGCGCCCCACCACGCCCGCGCTGCCCGGCGGCGGCACGGGGAGGCCGCCGCGCAGGTATTTCTCGAACTCGCCGGGCGGCAGCTCGAAGTCGCGCGCGCGATCCATCCGCACGAGTTCGGGGTAGAGAAAAAGCATCACGGAGGTTTCCGCCTCGCCCGCGTGCAGGGGACCTGCCTGCGCCTCGAGCAGGTCATCAATGTCCACGTCCCAGGCGTCGACGACGCGTACGCGGGCCCGGCGGGTCAGCAGGGACGCCAGCGCCTCGAGGTGTGGCTCGTGCCGATGCGTGGTAATGAGGATGAACTCCGTCACTCCGTGCGCTTCCCACGCCGCGAGCAGCTCGTTGAGCGCGCGGTGCAATGTCTTTCTGGTCAGGGCGGCGGTGCCGGCGAACGCACGCTCCGTGCGCACGTTCACGCCGTAGTGGAACGCGGGGGCGCGCAGCACGCCGAGCTCGCGCGACAGGTCGAGGGCGAGGCGGCGGGCGATGAGGACGTTGGTGCCGAGCGGGAGGTGAGGGCCGTGCTGTTCGAGCGCGCCCACCGGGATCAGCAGCCGCGGATCCCGCGCCAGATGCGCTGCCACATCGACCCAGCTCAGCTCATCGAGTCCGACGGCTACGCCGTTCGCATCCATTGCCCTTGAACGTGCAAGAAGAGCTCCCGCCGCGCCCGTACCCTTCCGCGCCCCAGGCGAGCGCGCCGCGCTCGCTGCTCGCTGCTTTCGCCGCGCTCTACGCGGGCGTGCTGCTCGCACTCCTGTGGGCTCGCGCGCTGCACCCGGCATATCTGGCCGCGGGCGCGCTCGCGACGCTGGTCGCGCTCGTGGCGCGGCGGCGCGCGGCCCGCTCGGCCGGTGAGCCGGCGCCAGGCCCTGCGTTCCCGCTCGCCCTGATCGCGCTCGCGATCACGCTCGCCGCCGGACTGTACACCGAGCGTGGCCTCGATCGCATTGCTGCGGACTGGGACCGGCTGCTCAGCCAGCGGCAGCAGCGCCTCGCGACGACGCTCGACCGCCGGTTCGAGCCACTGGTCGAGCGCGGTACACGGGCCGCGACTCTGGCCGCGACGCGCGCGGCCGGTGTGCGCGGGAGCCGCTTGTTCGCCTCGCTCGCGGAGTTGCGCGCGCGCAGCGGCGTGAACGCACTCGCCGTGGTGGACCCCGTCGGCGAGGTGGTCGCATGGGCGGGCGACCACCGCGGCCCGCTGCCCGCGGAAGTGCGTGCGGGTGGCGCGATCACTTACGTCGAGCGGCCGCTGTTCAGCTACCTATACTTCGCACGGCCGGTGCCGGGAAGGGGCGAACGCGCGATCGCGGCCGTGCTGCTCCAGACCGGCCTGCACGTGCCCGAACCCGCGGCGGGATTCGACGAGCGCTTCGCCGCGCTGACCGGCGCGCGGCCGAGGTTCACCGTCTCCCGGTCGGCTGCCGCCGAGTGGCGGCTGGTGCTGGCCGGTGACACCGTCCTGGGCGCCCGCTTCGACACGCCCACGCAGGCCGAGTGGCGCGCCGTCGTGGTGCGGGGCGGCCGCCGCCTGGTCACGGGCCTGGCCGCCCTGGCGCTGCTGGCTCTCTCGATCGCGTGGCTGCGTTGGTGCCACGCTGCGGGCGCGACTGGACATGGAAAACGCTGGAGCACCGCCGCGCCTCTGATCGCCGCTGCGGTCGCGGCGGCGGCCGCGCCTCTCGGACAGGTGTTCGGTCCGGGTCGGCTCTTCTCCCCCGCGCTGTTCCTGCTCTCGGTTCCAGGCGACGTCTCCCTCGGAACCTTCCTGGCCGTGCTCGTGCCGCTCGCGGCCCTAGCTGCCGGATCCCGGCCCGCGACGCTCGGGGCGCGCGGACTGCGCTTCGCGCTGGTGCTGGGCGGGGTCGCGGTGGCGCTGGGCTTCACGGGTGGGTTGCGCCTGCTGCTCGGCGGCGCGGCGCCCCGGCTGCTGGAAGGCGGAGCCTATCTGTGGGGTCCGTTCCAGATCGCGGCCGTGCTCCTGCTCGCTCTCATAGCCGGCCTGGCGCTTCCGGCGAGCCGCGGCGAACGGCCCGGCCGGCCGTTCGCGCTACTCGCCGGCGCCGTGCTCAGCCTCGGCCTCGCGGTCGTGCTGATCGTGCGCGCGCATCACGGCCGGCCGCCCGCGGTTTGGGTCCCCGTGCTCTGGGCCATTCCCTTCGTCGTCTTCGGGCTCGGCCTGGCGGGACAGTCCGGCCGGCCGGGCCGGCTGCTGCGCTGGGTGGCCGCCGGCTGGCTCGCCGCGACCGCGGCTCTGCCGTATCTGTGGATCGCCCACCTGGACGCGCGGCTGCGGGGAGCGGAACGGGAGCTCGCCACGCTCGGCGTGAGCGCCGATCCCTTCACGGAGTTCCTGCTCCGGCAGTTCTCGGCCGAGGTGCTGCGCCGCCACGGTCGCGGCGAGGACGGTGTGCAGCTGCTCTACCGCGCATGGGTGGGCAGCGGGCTGGCCCGCGAGGCGAGCCCGGTGCGGATCGATCTGTGGTCCGGCGGCCGCCGGCCCGAGGTCGAACTCGAGCTGGGTGGCCTCGCGGCGGGACGCAGTGAAGAGCCCCCTCCGCCCTTCCTGGCCGAGCTGATCGAGCGCGCCAGGCTTGCCGGCCAGCCCGTGGCGGAGTCGGTCCGCACCGCCGATGCCAACCAGGCGCTGGCCGTGCCGCTCTCCGATGGTCGTGTGGTGACGGTGATCGTGCCGCCGCGACGAACGCTGGGGCGCGCGGCGGCGCTCGCCCCGTTCGGCGGGGGAGGAACGCGCAGTGACACGCGCCTGTCGCTCGTGCCCGCCAAGGTGGGCGCCGCGGGGCCCGCGCCGGGTGAGATCCACTGGCGGCCGAGCGGCCGCGGCTGGCGCAGCGAAGCGCTCGTGCATTTCCCGGAGGGGGATTATCACGCCCACCTGGAGTTGCGGCTGCCGCCGCTCCCGGTGCGGCTCGCGCGCGGCGCGCTGCTCCTCGCCCTCGACGTCGTTCTGCTCGGCCTGCTCTGGCTGCTGGGCGGCGTCGCGCGGGGCGAGGCGCCCGTCTCACGCCGCGGTGTCGCCGCCTGGCTCGGAACCTTCCGCGCGCGCGTCACCCTTGCGCTCTTCGCCTTTTTCCTGGTCCCGACGATCGTCTTCGGCGCAGTGGCGTACCAGGCGCTCGCGGGCGAGGTCGTGCGCGCGGCGCGGCTGGTGGCGGAACGGGCGGTGACGCAGGCGGTGCTCGCCTTCCCGGAGGCCGCCGGCGATCTGCGGACCCTGGCCGGACGCACCGGCGAAGAGGTGCTTTACTACCACCGCGGCGAGCTGGCTGCGGCCTCGTCGCACGAGGCGCGCGAGCTCGGCCTCTTCGCCGCCTGGATGCCCGCCGGCGTCTTCCTCATGCTGGAGAGCGGCGAGGAGATGGGCGTGGTCGAGACGGCCGAGCTCGCGCCCCAGCGCTACCTGTTCGCCTATCGACGCCTGCCGGTCGCCGGCACCCTGGCCGTGCCGGTATCGCTCGCGGCCGGGGAGGCCGCCGAGCGCCAGCGCGAGATCGCGCACCTCGTGCTCTTCGCGGCGTTGATGGGCGGGCTGCTCTCGCTCGCCCTCTCGCTCGCGGTGGGCCGCGCCCTGGCCCGGCCCATCAGCCGGCTCCGGCGCGCGGCCGCGCTGGTCGGCGCCGGGCAGCTGCGCGTCCGGCTCCCCGAGCATGCGACCGACGAATTCGGCGAGCTGTTCGGCTCGTTCAATCACATGGTGCGGCGGCTGCGGCGGGCGCGCGCGCAGGAGGTGCGCACGGCGCGCGTGCTCGCCTGGGGCGAGATGGCCCGACAGGTCGCGCACGAGATCAAGAACCCGCTCACGCCGATCAAGCTCTCCATCCAGCACCTCCGGCGCGCTTTCGCCGATCGCCGTCCCGATTTCGGCGCCATCCTCGACGCGAGCGTGCGCCAGATCCTGGCCGAGATCGATCGCCTCGGCGAGATCGCCCGCGTCTTCTCCCGCTATGGCGCGCCCGCGCCGGAAACCGGGCCCCTCGAGCCCGTGGATGTCGCCGGTGTCGTGCGCGAGGTCCTGACCCTGTACCGTACCGGGGAGGACCTCGTCACCTACGACGAGATCATCGAGCCGGGTCTGCCGCCGGCCCGCGCCCGCGCCGCCGAGCTCAAGGAAGTCCTGCTCAACCTGCTCGAGAACGCGCGCGCGGCGCTCGATGGGCGTGGCACCGTCCGCGTCCGGGCCGGCCGCGTGCCCGCCGGCATCGAGCTGTCCGTGCACGACCATGGCGCCGGCATTCCGCCGGAGCTCCTCCCGCGCGTGTTCGATCCTCACTTCTCCACGCGCACCGCGGGCACGGGGCTGGGGCTCGCCATCGTGCGGCGGCTGGTCGAGGGGTGGGGTGGCAGCGTGACGGCGGCGAGTGAAAGCGGGAGGGGCACCACGGTGTGTGTCGTGCTGCCCCTGGCCTCGGCCGGTTCGGCTATGGAACCGGCCCCGCCGCCTATGGACCTGGCCCCGACCCCTAGGGACGAGTCCGGTAGTTGATGATGGTCTCGCCGACGCGCGCGTCGCGCACCAGCAGCGAGACCACGGTGCCGGGCCGGAGGTTGCGCGCGAGCCGCTCGAGGTCCCCCACGTCATCGACACGGTTGCCGTTGAGCCGCAGCACGATCTGACCGTGCTGGACGCCCGCCTGGGCGGCCGGGCTGAGCGGTGGCACATCGGTGATCACCACGCCTCCGGTTTGCTCGATGCGCAGCCGGGCCGCGAGCGCGGGCGTGAGATTGGCGGCGCGGAACCCGAGGAGCTGCTCGGCCGCGGGGCGCGCTGCGCGTTCGGGCTCGCGCGCGGCCGGCGTCTCGAATTGGGCGAGCTCGACGGTGAGCTCGGTGCGCTTCTTGTCGCGCCAGACCGTGAGGCGCACGCGCTCGCCCGGCTTGTGGCGGGCGAGCGTGGTCTGGAGTTCGCTGGCGCGTCGGATCTCCTTGCCGTCGACGGCCAGCATCACATCCCCGAGGCGCAGTCCCGCGCGGTCGGCGGGGGTGCCCGGCTGGACGGAGGTGATCTCCGCGCCGGCGATCTCAGATAGCCCGTAGACCTCGGCATCGGCGGCGGTGACGTCGGCGATGGTCACGCCGAGGCGGGGCCGGCGCACCACGCCGAACTCGATGAGGTCACGCGCGACGCGCGTCGCCAGGTTGATGGGGATGGCGAAGCCGGCGCCGGAGAAGTAGCCCGTCGGCGATTCGATGGCGGTGTTCAGGCCCACGACGCGGCCGAGCAGGTCGACGAGCGGGCCGCCGGAGTTGCCGGGGTTGATGGCGGCATCGGTCTGGATGAACGCCTCGAGGGTCGGTGCATCCGGCCGCTCGCGCTGCAGGATGCCGATGCTGCGGCCCTTGGCGCTCACGATGCCGGCGGTCACGGTGAAGTCGAGGCCCAGCGGATTCCCCAGCGCGAGCACCCAGTCGCCGACCTGGAGCTCGTCCGAGTTGCCGAGCTGGGCCAGGGCGAGGCGCTGCCCCTCGCGGGGCTCGATGCGGATCACGGCCACGTCCGTGTTGGGGTCCGCGCCCACGACCTTCGCGTCGAACTCACGGCCGTCCACCAGCCGGACCAGCACCTGGTTCGCGCCCTCGACCACGTGCCGGTTGGTCATGATGTAGCCGCGCTCGTCGAAGATGAAGCCGGAGCCGGTCCCCGCCCGCGGCCGCGGCTCGAAAAACTCTTCTGCTCCGGGGATATCGAAGAAGGGAAAGATGCGCGGAACGCGCCCACCCGATCGCTGCTCCGGCTCGGGCTGCGAGATCACCTGGACGTACACGACGGCGGGCAGCGCCCGGTCCGCGGCGCCCCGGAACGCACCGGACAGCCGCGCCGCCGTGGCGGTGTCCAGGACGGCCGGCACCTCGCCCAGTCGTTCCCGCACCTCCGAGCGCAGCCGGTTCGGATCCTGCGCCTGCGCTGCTTCGCGGCCGCAGGCCGCCGGTAAAAGGAGCGCCGCGGCCAGCGCGCGCCGCACCAGCCAGGTCGTGGTCGCCATGGAGCGTCCTCCCCAGAAGGCCCACTGGATGTTTCCGCCGGCGCGGCTGCACGCTCCGTGCCCGCGGGCCGTGCCATTCTGACATGTCGGGCGGACAGCCGCCCGCCGGATGCTTTACCGGTCGGCACGCGCGCGTGTTCCCCTGGTTCGGGCATCCGCCGGTGACCGCTGTCAACTGTCAACTGTGAACTGTCGACTGAAGTAGGATGCCGCGGGCAGCGCGCGCAGTTGCCCGGCGTGAGCCCTGGCGCGCTGCGGCGCGTGCGTCCATCGTCAGGCGCGCGCGGACCCGTACTGGAGAGATCGCATGGCCTGGATCCGAACCATCTCGGCAAGAGACGCGGGCGTGCAGCTCGCAGAGGTGTACGCGGCCATCCAGAGCGTGGCGGGTGGCGTCGCCAATATCGTGCAGGTGCAATCCCTGAATCCCCGGGCGCTGCGCGACCATTATGCGCTCTACCGCACCGTGATGTACGGCGAGTCGCCCCTCTCGCGCGTGGAGCGGGAGGCGATCGCGGTGGTGGTATCGGCCGAAAACGGCTGCCACTACTGAGTGGCGCATCACGGGGCGGCGCTCCGTGCAGCGAGTGGAGATGCGGCGCTGGTCGCGGCGCTGAGCCGAGACTGGCGGCAGGCGGCCGCGCCGCCGCGCCTGCGTGCGCTGCTCGAGTACGCGGCCCGGCTCACCCGGACGCCCTCGGCCCTGCGCCGCGAAGACCTCGAGCCGCTGCGGCAGGCCGGGCTCGACGACCGCGGCATCCTGGATGCCGCCCAGGTCGTGGCCTACTTCAATTTCGTGAATCGGCTGGCGGATGGGTTGGGTGTCGAGCTGGAATCGTAGACGACGCGACTTCGCTCGGCGCAGGCGCCGGCCGCGCGCCCCCGCCGGGCTCGCCCTGCTCCTCCTCCTGGCCGCGTGCGCGGGCCGGGGCGAAGCGCCGCGGGTCGCGGCCGGGCCGGCCGGGCCGGCGGGCGGCGCGCCCGCGCTCGCGCCGGCGGACAGCTTCCGCAGCGAGGAGATCGCACCGGGCGTGCGCCACGCCTTCGCCTGGGACGCGCGCGGGCCCTGGGCGATCCATGTGCTGGAGGTGGACCTGAGCCGATGCGACGTGGCGCTGGAGGCCCGCAAGGCGGGTCCGCCGCTCGCGGCCCGCGCGCGCACCAGTGAGCTGAGCGCGGCTGCACTCGCGGCGGTCAACGCGGATTTTTTCCGGCTGCCCGCCGGGACTCCGGTCGGGCCGCACGTGCGCGCGGGCGAGATCCTGATCGGGCCGGGCGACCGGCCCGCGTTCGCCTGGAGCGAGGACGGCGTCTGGATCGGACGTGCGCGCGTGGCGGCCTTCGCCCTCGGCCAGAGGACGCTGCCAGCGCCGGCGCAGGTCAATCGTGCGATCGACGAGTCCGACACCACGACGGTCGCCCTGTTCACGCACTGGTTCGGCGATTCCGTGGCCGCCGCGCCGGGCACGCTCACGCTACGCGTCCGGCATCTCAGAGGGATGACGACGAGGGGCGGCGGCGACGTCGTCGCCTACGACACCCTCGGCACCGCCCATCCGCTCGACGGCGCGACGGTGGTGTTGCGCGGGCGCGGCGGCGCGGCGCGCCTGCTCGCGCGTGTCGGGCCGAGCCCGGAGTGGAGACTGGGATTGGAGGCGGTATTCCAGGACGCGTTGGACGCCCGCCCCGCGGCGCTCGAGGCCGTCGGCGGGTTTCCGGAGCTGCTGCGTGATGGGGAGGTATCGCCCGACCTCGAGCGCGGCATGGGCCTGGAGAGTTTTGGCCCGCGCCGGCACCCGCGCACGGCGCTGGGCGTGGACGCGAGCGGGCGGCGCCTCTGGCTGGTGACGGTCGATGGCCGGCAGGAGCCGTACAGCGCCGGCATGACCCTGCCGGAGCTGGTCGAGCTGATGCGGAAGCTCGGCGCCGACGATGCGCTCAACCTGGACGGCGGCGGCTCGACGGCCATGGTGGTTCGCGAGCGGGTCGTGAACCGCCCGTCAGACCGGGAGGGCGAGCGGAGCGTCGGCAACGCGCTCGCGGTGGTGGAGCGCCGCTGCCCGCGCCGCGGCTGAGCCTGGAGGAAGCGTGCCGACACCGGCGGCCTTCGATGCGCACGCGTTCGCGGCCACGCTCGCACTCATCGGCGTGGTCATCATCGTCTCCGCGCTGCTCTCGGGGCTGATCGAGCGCAGCGGCGTGCCGCAGGTCGCGCTGTTTCTGGTGCTGGGGGCGTTGCTCGGCCCGTTCGGGCTGGGCGTGGTCGATTTCACGCTGCAGTCCCCGGCATTGCCGGTGATCGCGATCGTCGGCCTGGTCCTGGTTCTCTTCACCGACGCCGTCACGCTCGATCCGAAGGAGGTCCGCAGCCACGCCGGCTTCGCCTTGCTGGCGCTGGGCCCCGGCACGGTCCTCACCGC
>JACQPS010000303.1 GCA_016207445.1 Gemmatimonadota bacterium
CCGTCGTAGAGGACCAGAGTCTCGCCGGAGGAGCGCGCCTCGAAGAAGCGGTACAGCCCGTCGGCCCTGAGCCAGCCGCGGGCCGCCGCCTCCCGTTCGAGCTCCTCGACCATACCCAGCAGCTCCACGGCCTTCGGATCGCGCTCGGCCAGGAGGCGGGAGACAGGGCCCCGGAGCCCCAGGTGCTTGCCCAGGAGCATCTGGAGATTGAGATAGGGATAGATGTGACCCGGGGGAACCGACCGCAGCACATGGAGATCCAGATCCGGCGGGACCGGCACGGAGACAGTCCGTGAGACGGACGGGCCCGCCGGGGTCGCCGCCGCCGGGACCGGGAGGCGCGCAGCCCCCCCGGGGGTGCCGGCGCGAAGGGCCGCCTGCTCCTCGCGAAGGGCGGCGAGCAACGCTTCCCGCGTCGTCGCGCCGAAGAGGCGATTGGCGAGATCGAGCCCGTCCATGGCGTCCTTCGCGTACACGGTCGGCCCCGCGTACTCGACTGCGATACGCGTGGCGGCGAACTTCCGCGTGAGGGCGGCGCCACCCACGAAGAGCGGGACCTCGATCCCCGCTGCGCGCAGATCCTGCGCGGTGGACACCATCTGCTGCGCTGACTTGACGAGGAGACCCGACAGCCCGAATGCGTCGGGCTTGTGGCTGTGGTAGGCGGCGATGAGGTCCTCGGGCGGCACCTTGATCCCGAGGTTGATGACGCGGTAGCCGTTGTTCTTGAGGATGATCTCCACCAGGTTCTTGCCGATGTCGTGCACATCGCCGAAGACGGTGGCCAGCACGACCTTCCCCTTGCTCTGCCCTTCCACCTTCTCCAGGTACTGCTCCAGGCGCGCGACCGCCCGCTTCATCACCTCGGCCGACTGCAGCACGAAGGGCAGGATCAGCTCGCCCGCGCCGAACTTGTCGCCGACTTCTTTCATTGCGGGAAGCAGCACGTTGTTGAGCACCGTTACGCCGGCTTGGTGAGTTTCCGGAGTCGGGCTCGGGCTCGCGCTCGGGCTCGGGCTCGGACCCGCCCATTCCGAGCCCGCGCCCGCGCCCGAGCCCGATGCGACCAGCGTTTGCTTGGCGATGGCCCGGTCGACGAGCTCCTCGATGCCATCCTTCTTCCGGTGCAGGATCTTCCAGTGGATCGCCTGCTCCGGCTCCATCGCCGCGGTCGGATCGATCACCTCAGTCTGGTCGGGGCCGCGCGCCTCGAAGTACGCGATGAAGCGCGCGAGCGCGTCCTCGCGGCGGTCCAGGATCAGGTCGTCCGCGAGCGCGCGCTCCTCCTCGCCGATCTCGGCGTACGGGATCACGTGCGCCGGGTTCACGATCGCCAGGTCGAGGCCGGCCTCGACGCAGTGGTGCAGGAACACGGAATTGAGCACGGCGCGCGCGTGCCTGGCGAGGCCGAAGGAGACGTTCGAGACGCCGAGGCTGGTGAGCACGCCCGGCAGCTCGGCCTTGATCAGGCGGATCCCCTCGATGGTCTCGGTCGCGGAGCGGCGGAACTCGGCGTCGCCCGTCGCAAGCGTGAAGGTCAGGTCATCGAAGACGAGGTCCTCGGCAGCCAGGCCGTATTCGCCCACGACGATGTCGTAGATGCGCCGCGCGACCTCGAGCTTGCGCTGTGCGGTCTTGGCCATCCCCTGCTCGTCGATCGTGAGCGCGATGACCGCCGCGCCGTGCTCGACCGCGAGCGGCACGACGGCGTCGATGCGGACGCGTCCGTTCTCCAGGTTGATCGAGTTGATGATGGCGCGGCCGGGGTACTGCTCGAGCGCGGCGCGCACGACGTCGGCTTCGGTCGTGTCGATGACGAGCGGCGCCTCCACGCCCTGCGCGAGCAGTTTCACCAGCCGCCGCATCTGCTCGGCCTCGTCCTGTCTCTCGGTGAGCGCGACGCACACGTCCAGCAGGTGGCCGCCGCCCTCGACCTGCTGGCGCGCGACCTGCAGCACGCCGTCGTAGTCATCGGCCAGGAGCAGGCGCTTGACCACGCGCGAGCCCTGCGTGTTCACGCGCTCGCCGATCAGCGCCGGCGGCGGGTCCTGCACCATGCCGGTCGCGGTCATGGCGCTGGCGACGCGCGCGACGCGCTTCGCCTCTCGTGCGCGCGGCGGCTTCCCCCAGACCCGTTCGACCACGAGGCGCAGGTGCTCGGGCGTCGTGCCGCAGCACCCACCCACGATGTTCACGCCGAAGCCGACGAACTCCTCGTGGGCCTCGGCCAGCTCCTCGGGCGTGAGCGGGTACACCGCGCGGCCGCCCTCGTTGTGCGGGATGCCCGCGTTCGGGATCACGCTGATCGGGGTGCGCGCGTGCTCGCACAGGAAGCGCACCGGCTGGCGCATGTGCTCGGGGCCGGTCGAGCAGTTCAGCCCCAGCACGTCGACGCGCAGCGCCTCCAGGATGGCCATGGCGGCGGAGATATCGGTGCCGAGCAGCATGCGGCCGGAGGTGTCGAGCGTGACCTGCGCCTGGATCGGCCGCCACGCGCCCGCCTCGCGGAAGTAGCGGCGGATGCCCGCGACCTGGGCCTTCACTTCCAGGATGTCCTGGCTGGTCTCGACCAGGAGGACGTCGGCGCCCCCCTCGACCAGGCCGCGCGCCTGCTCCGCGAACACGCCCGCGAGCTCGTCGTAGGTGATGTTGCCGAGTGCGGGGTCGGACGTGCTCGGCAGGTAGCCGCTCGGGCCGATGCTGCCAGCCACGAAGCGAGGCCGCTCGGCGGTCGCGAACGAGTCCGCGACCCGGCGCGCCAGCGCCGCCGCCGCGCGGTTCAGCTCCAGCACGCGGTCCTGGAGACCGTACTCTCGGAGCGTGAGACGGTTGGCGCGGAACGTATCGGTCTCGACGACGTCGCACCCCACCTCCAGGAAGGAGGCGTGGATCGACTCGATCACGTCCGGCCGCGTCACCACCAGGTGATCGTTGCACCCTTCGAGCGCGGGGCCGCCGAAGTCCTGCGCGGCGAGCCCCCGCGCCTGGATGCTCGTCCCCATGGCGCCGTCGTAGACGAGGACGCGGTCCTTCAGGACCTCGAGGTAGCGGCTTTCGGACATGGCTCCAAGAAAAAACCCCGCAAGCCCAGAGTGCATGCGGGGTCCGATGACCGGTACGGATGTCGGTTCCCGGCACTTTAGGCTTTTGATTCGGCGATCCCGCGCTCCTGCTGGAGCGCGCCGCCCGGCGGTAGCAAGCGGCCTCAAATCCTTCCGCCGGTACGACATGCTGCAAAAAGGTTAACCCGGGCCCGGACCGAAGTCAAGCCGCGGGCACGGGCGACCTCACCGATTACGCCGCCTGCTCCGCCGCCTGCCTTACGGCTTCCACCTCGAGCAGAATCCGGACTTCATTCCCCACCACCACGCCACCCGTCTCCAGCGCCTGGTTCCAGGTCAGGCCGAAATCACGCCGGTCGATCTTCGTCTCCGCGCTGTAGCCGATCCGCTCGCCACCCCAGGGATCCTGCGCGCGGCCGCCATCCTCCACGCGCAGCACCACCTCCCGGGTCACGCCCTTGATCGTGAGATCGCCGACCACGCGGAAGCGGCCCTCGCCGGCGGGCTCCACCCGACGGCTGCGGAACGTCAGCGCCGGGTACTTCTCCGCGTCGAAGAAATCGGCCGAGCGCAGGTGCGCGTCCCGCTTCTCCTCCCGGGTATCGATGCTCGCCGCAGCGATCGTCACCTCGACGCTCGACTGCGCAGGATTCGCCTCGTCCAGCACGATCCTGCCCGTCACCCCGGCGAACCGCCCCTTCACCGTCGAGACCATCAGGTGACGCACCGCGAACCCCGCCTCCGTGTGCGCCGGATCGATCTGCCACGTCGTCCGAACCGCCGCAGTCGCAAGCTCCTTCTGTGCCGTGCCCATGGCTGTCCTCTCCTGTTGCGTGATGTTTGATCGCTGCATTGTGCAGTCCTGTACCAGTGGTGCAAAAAAAATGGGTTACACCAGCGCGGCCCGACGCTCCAGCCGCTGCAGCAAGCCGCTCAACTGCTGCCGTGCCTCTTCTGGGAGGCCCTGCAGAAGCTCCTGCTCCGCCCGGACGCGCGCGCGCCCGGCCGCCTCATAGCGCTTCCGGCCCTCGTCGGTGATCGCGGCGAAGACGCTGCGGCGATCGTGCGGGTCTGGAACGCGCCGCACGAGGCCGTCGCCCTCGAGCCGGTCCACCAGCTGCGTCACGTTGGACTTGACGCACTGGATCCGCTCCGCGAGCTGCCCGAGCGGCAGCGGCTCGCCGGCGTCGACCAGGTGGCCGAGCACGTTCATCTTCGCCAGCGACAAACCCTGATCCGTCAAGGCCGCCTCGAGGCGGGCCGCAATCCGCTCACCAGTTACTAGGAGCAGTCCAAGAAGGGCCGAGTCGTCAACGCGGAAGTCGTTCATGGCTGAAATATACGAGGGTGAACCAAGACGCGCAAGGGGTGTAACAGAACTGCCGGTCCAGAAGGCCGGGGACGGCCGGTCAGAACGCCGGAATTCCGAGGGCGGGAGCCGGGGCAAGTGCTTTGCCGGCCAACGGTTATGTGGCCGCCTGGCTCACGGATTGCGAAGCACAGGGGCGGTGCGTGCATGAGACAGCTACTCCTGGCCACGGCAGCCGGGGCGCCGCACAGGGCGCTGGAGCGTCGGGTGATCCCCACGGGAGACCCGGGGCTGCGGCTGCGGTTCTACGCGGGCGTGCGGCGGGACGTGCGGCGCGCTCTCAAGGACTTCGCGCGCTGGCTGCGGGGGCGCGTGGGCTTCGAGCACCCGGTGCAGGTCACGGTGGTGCCACACGCGACCGTCATGGGCGACCACGGCGCCGCCGGCTGGGCGCTCTTCGTGATTCCGCCGGCGGACTACCTGCGCGGGGACGTGGTGCGCATCTACCTGGGCGGGGGCGCGGCAGAGATTCTGGAGCGCCACTTCCGCTTCTCGCGGCGTGAGGCGCTGGAGGCGCTCGTGCTGCACCTCGCGCACGAGATAAAACACTACGAGCAGTGGCGGGACGGGCTCGCGATCACGGAAAGGAACGTGAACCGCCGGGCGGCGGCGCTGCTCACGCGCTACCTGAAAGTGCGCCGGTCGTTCACGACGGCGGTGGCGGCGCGAGCGGCGTGAGCCGGCACGTCAGGGTTCGGGCATCTTCGTCGGCCGGAACTCTTCCAGCTCGCAGCCGGGCGGCGGCGTCACGCCGTCACCGGGTCGTCGATCCTCGCCCGCAGCCCTTCACCACTCGATCTCCTCGGCCGCGGCCGGCAGGTGCCCGGTGAGGACGCGATTTCCGGATTGCGTGACGACGACGTCGTCCTCGATCCGGATGCCGATGCCCCGCAGCTCGTCGGGCACATTGCGGTATCCGGGGGCCTGCGCGGCATCGGGTGGATCCGCGAGCGGGACGTAGAGCCCGGGCTCGACCGTGAGGGCCATGCCGGGCTCGAGACGGCGCGGCTGCTCCCGCACGGTGTAGTCGCCGACGTCGTGCACCTCGAGCCCGAGCCAATGCGAGGAGCGGTGCGGAAGAAAGCGCCTGTACGCCTCCTCCTTCTCCACCAGCTCGTCGACCGGTCCGTCGAGCAGCTTCTGGCGCACGAGGCCTTCGACGAGCGTGCGCAGCGCGGCGCCATGCACGTCCTGAAACAGGGTGCCCGGCCGGATCGCGGCGATGGCCGCGTCGCGCGCGGCGAGCACGACTTCGTACAGTGTGCGCTGCGCCGGGGTATAGCGGCCGGAGACGGGGAACGTGCGCGAGATGTCGCCGTTGTAGAGCCCGACCGCCGCGCCCGCATCGATCAGCACCAGCTCTCCGGCGTTCATGCGGCGTGCGTTCTCGACGTAGTGCAGCACGGTCGCGTTCGCGCCGGATGCGACGATGGTCGGGAACGCCGTGCCGTCGGCGCCGCGCCGGCGGAAGGCGGCGTCGAGCGCGGCCTCCAGCTCCCACTCCCCCGCCCCGGCACCAACGAGCGGCAGGACCTCGCGAAAACCCTCCGCTGTGACGCGCGCTGCCGCTTCGATCTGCTCCAGCTCGTGCGCATCCTTGATCAGGCGCAGGTCGTCCAGCACGAGGCCGGGGTCCGCAAGGACTCGCGGGCCCCGGCCGGACCGCTGCTTGAGCTTCTTGCCGTCGACGATGATCCGTCGCACGAGTGCCTCAACCTGCTCGCGGCCCGCGCCGAGCCGGAAGTAGAGCGTGTCCGCCTTCTGCACGATCTTCGGTAGCCGCTCGGTCAATTCCGTGACGGGATAAGCCGCGTCGGCGCCGAAATGCTCCTGCGCCGCTTCGGGCCCGCCGCGCGCGCCCGTCCACACCTCCTGCTGCGGGTCGCGCGGGCGCACGAAGAGCACGAAGCGCGCGTCCTCGTGCGAGGGGCAGAGGACGGCGACCGCCTCGGGCTCCGTGATGCCGGTCAGGTAGTACAGCTCGGGGTCGGCCCTGTAGCGGAGCTCGAGATCTCGCCCGACGCGCAGCTCGGGCGCGGCGGGGAGGATGAGGGCCGCGTGCTCGCCCAGGAGATCGAGCAGGCGGGCGCGGCGGGCGGCGTGGTGACCCGGCTCGGCGTGCACGCTCACCCCTTCAACACGCCCACCGGCTTCAGCCGCACGACCTTGCGGCCGATGCCGGCGCGGTCCACCACGTCCACCACGTCGGCCACGTCCTTGTACGCTTCCGGGATCTCCTCGGCGACGGTGGCGAAGGAGGAGGCGCGCACCTCGATGCCGAGGTCGCGGAACTCGGCCCGCAGGTCGCGCGCGCGGGCCGACTTCTTCGCTTGCGTCCGGCTCATGCGGCGGCCCGCGCCGTGGCAGGTCGAGCCGAACGTCTCGTCGTAGGCGCCCTGCGTGCCGACGAGCACGTAGGAGTAGCGCCCCATGTCGCCGGGAATGAGCACGGGCTGGCCGAGATCGCGCACCGCGGGGCCGAGCTCCGGATGGCCGGGCGGGAACGCGCGCGTCGCGCCCTTGCGGTGCACGCACACGCGCCGCTCGCGCCCGCCGAGCTGGTGCTTCTCCCACTTGGCGATGTTGTGCGCCACGTCGTACACGAGCGCGAGGCCGAGCTCGCTCCAGTCCCTCGCAAAGATTGACGCGAACGCCTCGCGTACGCGGTGCGCCATGAGCTGGCGGTTGGCGAACGCGTAATTGGCCGCGGCGGTCATGGCGCCCAGGTACTGTTTCGCCTCCGGAGAACCGAGCGGCGCGCAGCAGAGCTGCTTGTCCGGCAGCTCGATGCCGTACTTCTGCGCGGCCCTCAGCATGACCTGGATGAAATCGTCGCAGACCTGGTAACCGAGTCCGCGCGAGCCCGAATGGATGAAGACGGTCACGGTGCCGGGCCGGAGCCCGAGGCGGTCGGCGACGCCGGCGTCGTATACCTCATCCACGTAGCCGATCTCGATGAAGTGATTGCCCGAGCCGACGGTGCCGAGCTGGTTGCGGCCGCGCTCGGCCGCGCGCTTGCTGACCGCGTCGGGCGTCGCGCCCGGGAGCGCGCCGCCGCCCTCGATCCGGTCGAGGTCCCCCTCGGTGCCGAAGCCGCGGGCGACCGCCCAGCGCGCGCCCTGCCCGAGCACCTCGCGCACCTCGCCTTCGCTCAGCCGAAAACTCTTGTAGCCGACGCCGACGCCCGCCGGAACCGTCTCGAAGAGCCGGTCCATGAGCCGGACCAGGTGCGGGCGCAGCTCGGCCAGGGCGAGGTCGGAGCGGAGCAGCCGCACGCCGCAGTTGATGTCGTAGCCGACGCCGCCCGGGCTGACCACGCCGCCCTCGTCCGGGTCGAAGGCCGCGACGCCGCCGATCGCGAAGCCGTACCCCCAGTGGATGTCGGGCATGCCGATGGAGCGGCCGACGATGCCCGGCAGGCACGCCACGTTCGCGACCTGCTTCACCGCCTCGTCGCCGCGGATGTCGCGCATGAGATCGGCGTCCGCGTAGATGAGCCCGTCCACCCGCATCTTCCCCTGGCGCGGGATGAGCCAGCGGTAGTCGTCGAGCCGGCGTATGTCCATGAGAGCCTGCCTCCGCGCCGTCAGATCGGCCTGCGTCCCACCAGACGCAGGTACAGAATTCCCGCCACCCCCGCCAGCAGCGACGCCGCGATGATGCCGATCTTCGCGTGCGCCGTGGTGGTCTCGACATCGAAGGCGATGTCGGAGATGAAGAGCGAGACCGTGAAGCCGATGCCGGCGAGCATGCCCAGCCCGAGAATGTGGCTCCACCTCACGCCGTCGGGCAGCCGTGCGATCCCCAGCTTTACGGCCACCCAGGCGAATCCGAACACGCCGAGCGGCTTGCCGAGCCACAGTCCCAGGAGCACGCCGCGCGAGACCTCACTCCCCATCGCGCCGGCCAGAACGCCGCCCGAGAACACGACGCCGGAGTTGGCGAGCGCGAAGATCGGCAGCACCACGAAAGTCGACCAGGGGTGAATGCGCCGCAGGAAACGGTCGAGGAGCGGCTCGGTGGCGACGGTCAGCTCCTCGATCTGGCCGAGAAGTTCTTCCGCCTCCTCCTCTCGGCCTTGCTCGAACCGGTTGCGCAACGAGCTGGCCAGCCGCGACAGCTCGTCCGCGAACCTGCGCAGGTCGTAGTCGGGCTGGTGCGGTGCGGTCAAGCCGAGGATCACGCCGGCAATGGTGGCATGTACGCCGGACTGCAGCACCGCCAGCCAGAAGAAGAAGCCGAGCAGCCCGTACAGGCGGACGCGGCGGATGCCGAACCGAACATAGGCCACAATGACCGCATAGATCGCGAGGGCGATCGCGATCGGCGTCCAGGAGAGCGCGTCCGTGTAAGCCAGCGCAATGACGAGAATCGCCCCGATATCGTCGGCGATGGCGAGGGACAGCAGCAGGATGCGCAGCACGGGAGGTATCCCGGCGCCCACCAGCGCCAGCGCGCCCAGGGCGAATGCGATATCGGTCGCCATCGGGATGCCCCAGCCGCGAGCGCCGCTCTCCCCGAGGTTGAGCCACAGGTAGATCAGGACGGGCACGATCATCCCGCCGATCGCCGCGAACGTCGGCAGCGCCGCCTGCCGCCACTGCGAGAGCGCCCCCTCGACCAGCTCGCGCTTGATCTCGAGGCCCACGACGAAGAAGAAGATCGTCATGAGGCCATCGTTGACCCAGTGCTGCACGTCGCGCGACAGCGAAAAGAAGCCGAGGTGGAACTGCAGGGGGGTGCGGAAAAAGGCGGTGTAGGATCCTCCCCACCGCGAATTGGCCCACAGGAGAGCGATCGCGGCGGCGCCGAAGAGGAAGACCCCGCCCACAGTCTCGGTCTGGATGAACCGCTGCGCCGGCACGAGCAGGCGCCGGACCACGTAGGATCGCTGCGCCTTCACCTGCGCTTCGCCGAGGCTGCGCTTGATCCGGGGCATGGAGTCGCTCAGACGTCGAAGATGACCTGTGCCCGCCAGCCGCCGTCCCGCTCCTCGACCTCGAGCCCGTGATACGTCACCCCCTTCAGCTCGCGTGCGGGTGGTTCCGACGGCGCGGCCAGCCGCACGCGCGCGTGCAGGCGGTGCTCCTCCAGGGTCTCGAATTCGGCGCTGCGGTACTGCACCCCGTCGCGCTCGTGCAGGAACAGCAGCTCGCGCAGCCACGCCGCGAGCAGGCCCGCGAGGTCTTCACCCTTCAGGCCGAGCGTGTGCTCCGTTTCGTCCTCGCCGGCGCCGACCGGCGGGCGGTCCCACAGCAAGGCCATCATTCCCGCCGCCGCCAGGTGGAAGAGCGCGGGCAGCGAGGGTGCCCGCACCTCGATGCCCACATCCGCGGTGTGGTCCAGGGCGACCACGCCCGGCAACAGCTCGGCGGATCCGGCCATGCGTGTCCCTCTCCTCCCATGCACCGGCATCTTGCGGCGGCGGCGCACCGGCATCTTGCGGCGGCGGCCGTGCGCACCGCAAGCTTAGCTTTCGCCCGAACCTCCAGCCATGGAGTCGCGCCGATGCACATCTTTCGCGAGCCCAAGGTCACGCTCCTCGCGCGTCAGCAATTCCTGGGTGCGCCACACGTCCGCTGGCGAAGCGACAGCGACGTGCCCGGCCAGGCGCTGGCCGAGTTCGCCGGACGCGTGTGTTATCTGAGCTTCGGCCCGGAGGCGGGGCTCGAGGGCGGCCACAGGCTGATTCCCGGCCGCACGACGAACCGGGAGTACCTGGAGAACATCCTGAAGGTCCGGCACGGCAGCGTGATCGAGCACGCGGTCTGGACCCTGCTGTTCGAGGGCGTGAGCCGCGCGCTGACGCACGAGCTGGTGCGCCATCGCCACCTCTCCTTCTCGCAGCTCAGCCAGCGCTACGTGGATGAGTCGGAGGTCGCGTTCGTGCTGCCGCCGGAGATCCAGGAGGGGAGCGAGGCGTTCGAGGTCTGGAAGCGGAGCTGCGAGCGAGCGCTGGAGGACTACCGCGCGCTGCTGGCGTGCATCGAGGAGCAGGTCAAGGGTGAGCCCTCGGCCACGCTGCGGCGCAAGCGCGCCCGGCAGACCGCGCGCAGCGTGTTGCCCAACGCGGCCGAGACCAAGATCGTGGTCACCGGCAACGCGCGTGCGTGGCGCCACTTCGTCGAGCTGCGCGGCTCCGCGACCGCGGAAACGGAGATCCGCGTGCTCGCGCTCGCGGTGCTGCGGCTGCTCCAGCAGGAGTCGCCGCACCTGTTCGGCGACTACCGCATCGCGCGTCAACCCGACGGCACCGAGCTGGTCGAGACGGACTACGCGAGCGTCTGAAGGCAGGGAGTCGCGCCGCCGCTCCGGCGAGCCGGTCCCGGGCGACTCGCTCGCTGCTGCTCGCGACTCACGGCCCCTCACTCGCGGCGCAGCACTCGCCCCGGGCGAGCGCCCGTCAGCCGTCCATCACGTACGACGGGCGTGCCGTTCACCAGGACGTGCCGGATGCCTTCCGGGTAACGGTGCGGCTCGTCGAACGTGCCGCGGTCCTGCACGGCGCCGGCATCGAAGACGACGACATCCGCCAGTACGCCCTCGGCGATCCGCCCGCGCTCGCGCTGTCCGATCCTCCACGCGGGGAGCGACGTCATCTTCCGCACCGCCTGCTCGAGCTCCAGCACGTCTTCCTCGCGGACGTAGCGGGCCAGCACGCGCGGGAACGCGCCGTACGAGCGCGGATGCGGATGCCCGCGCCCGGGCGCGACCAGCGAGCCATCGGAGGCGAACATGGTCCACGGGTGCCGCATGATGCGGCGCACGTCCTCTTCGTGCGCGACGTGCCAGATGGCGCCCGCCCCGCCCTGCGCCTGCAGCTCGATCGCGAACTCGACGGCGAAGTCCAGGTCGGGCTCGCGCCGCCGCTGGCGCGCGATGTCCTCGAAGGTGCGTCCCTGCCAGCTCGGACGGAAGCGGACGCGCGAGAGCTGGATCCAGTGCAGGTCCTCCGCGCCCTGCTCGCGCACGAGCGTTTCCCGGATCGCCTCGGCGATGCGGCGTCGCCGCGCCGGGTCGCTGAGCCGTGCCCGCAACGAGCGGGTGCCGCCCTCCAGCGCCCAGCTCGGGAACAGGATCGCGGTGCTGGTCGCCATGGCCGTGTAGGGGTACTGGTCGAGGGTGATGTCCAGTCCCGCGGCCCGCGCCGAGTCCACCAGCGCGAGCGTGCGCGCGCTCTGACCCCACTGCGCGCGGCCGATCAGCTTATGATGCGACACATGCGCGGGAACGCCCGCCGCCCGCGCCACCTCGATCAGCTCGGCCACGGCCTCGACCGTGCCCGGCCCCTCGTCGCGGATGTGCGACGCGTAGACCCCGCCGTATCCGCCCACGACGCGCGCCAGCTCTACGATCTCCTCGGTGTGCGCGTAGGCGCCCGGCACGTAACGGAGACCGGTGGACAGGCCGACGGCGCCTTCCTGCATGGCCTGTGCGACCAGCGCCTTCATCCGCTCCAGCTCGCGCGCGCCCGGCGCGCGCGCCGCGCCGCCGAGCACGAGCTCACGGATGGTGGCGTGCCCGGCGAAGAAGGCCACGTTGGGAGCGTGCCCGGCCGCCGTCAGCCTGGACGCGTACGTCGCGAGCGGCCAGGGCATGCGCCCGTCCGGTGCGTACACGACCGTCGTGACACCCTGGCGCAGGAAATTCTCGGCGTAGGGGAATCGCTCCAGCTCTTCGACGTGCGCGTGTAGGTCGATGAATCCCGGCGCGACCACGAGACCCGAAGCGTCCAGTACGGTTGTGGCCCGGGCGGAATCGAGCGGGGCGCGCGAAATCAGCACGATGCGGTCCCCGCGCATCGCCACGTCGGCCCGGAAGCCGGGCGCACCCGTGCCATCCACCACCATGCCGCCGCGCAGCAGGACATCGAAGGGCGGGGACGGATCCGTGGCGGGCGCGACGGGGCCTTGCCCGCTCGCCACGCGCACGGGCAAGAGCGCGGCCCCGGCGACCAGCCAGCTCAGGGTGCGCCGAGCGGGACTACTCCTCCTCGGGCTCGTCCCAGGTCTCTCCCCAGAATTGTTCCTCTTCCGCCCGGATCGCATCCAGGTCCAGCGGCTCATCCACTTCGATCGAGCCGCGCTCCTCGATCTGCCGGATCAGGTCATCCGAGAGCCGCGCAGCGCGCATCGTCTGCAGCCGCCGGCGAAGCAGCAGTCCGGCCACGACCGTCAGCGCGGCGGCTGCGAGGGCGAAGAACACGTGAGGACGATGGCTCGTGAGTCGGTGCTGGTAGGAATGCTCGTTGAAACTAACGGTGTCGCTGCTGGTGGGACAAGGGAGAGGCCGGTGCGAGCGGAGAGGCGAGGGTTCGGAAACGCTTATCTCACGCGGAGACGCGGAGACGCAGAGAGAACATATTCGAAAGGTCGTTCTTTAGCTCTGTTCTCCGCGATCCTCTGGGTCTCCGCGGCTCCGCGTGAAACCGTGTCAGCCTTGCCGATGATTAGGCCGCATCCAGCCGCAGCTCCTCGCCCCGCTGGCAATCGATGCAAAGCTTCGTCCACGGCACCAGATCCAGGCGCTCGAACACGATGTCGTCGCCGCATCCGGCGCACCTCCCGTAGCGCTGCGGCTCCTTGTAGAGGGTGCGCAGCGCGTCGTCGATCCAGTAGAGCAGCCGGCCCTCCTTGCTGGCCAGCAAAAAGCCTTTCTCCTGCTCATCCGTATCCGTGCCCTCGTCCGCGAGGTGCAGCGGGTACATGGTCAGATCCCCATCCTCCTCCTGCGGCGTGAGCTTCGCCATCTCGTCGAACTTGGCCAGCGCTCGCAGCGCCCGCTCGCGCTCTCGCAACAGTCGATTCTCGAAGTGCTGCCGGTGTTTCTTCGTCATCGTCGTCGTCCTCTGCCTCCCGTCCATACCCGGCCGGCCACGGTCGCAGGGCCGCGCGGCCGCGGAGGCGGAGAGCGCAACAAATGTTCCCCGGCCGGCGCGCCGCTGCGCCAGCCATGACGCGACGGCAGCGGCGCGGACAGGCTCAGCGCCGGACGCCCGAAGTGTCGCTCTGGAGGTTCCGCTGCGGGATGGAATCCACGGGTCGACCGAGGAGCCGGGGCGCCTTGGCGCCCGGCGTGGCGCGCTCGGGGATCTGCGGTTGCGCGAGACCGGCCGGCGCGAGCTCCGGGTAGAACGGCTCGCTCGGGGCAGCGTCGTCCGCCGGGGCAGCGGGCGCCGCGCCGACGGCCCCCACTTCAGGACTGTGAGTGGGCGCCGCCTCGGCACCGGGGAACGCATAGCCGCCGGGCGTTGCGAGGCGCCCGCGTCGCCTATCCACCTCCGGCCGGTAGCCGTAGATCGGGCGCAGCCGCCCGGTATACGCCGTCGTGTCGGGCGCTGCCATGTGCGGGTACGGCTGTGCGAACGCCCGCCAGAAGCGGTGCAGCCGCGTGAGGGAGTCCTCGGGAATGGAATCGAACACGGCCAGGTTGAACGGCGGCGGGCCCGGCTCCGGCAGCAGGAAAGCCGGGAGGGCGAAGCGAGCGGGGCGCCGGGCCTCGAAGCGCTCGTCGGCGTCGGGATCCCACATCTCGAGCTCGGCGATGCCGTCGCGGTCCAGGTCGAAGAGGTATTTGCGCGGCGCGCCGCCGTAATAGAGTACCAGGAACCGCCCGCCCTCCGGAGTTTCCCAGACCGAGCTGAGCAGCTCCATCGGATCGTCCGGCTCGCCACAGGCGCTGGTCCGGCTCCCGGCGTAGCGCAACGCGTCCATCGGCGGGAGCGATACGGCCGGCTCGCGCACTTCCGCGGTGAACGTGGGCGCGGGGGAGCGCTCCTGCACCTCTACCACCTCCGGGTCGAGCTGCACGGTCAAGAGTCCGGTCTGGCGGTCCTGCAGGTCTCCGCCATCGAACGAGTAGAAGATCTGGATGCGCGAGATGGTTTCCGGCGGCGGCGCGGGGGCGGGCACGAACTCCGGGACGGAATCCGAGAACGCGACGCAGTAGATCGGCGAGAGCGCGAGCTCGAGCCAGAGCGTGTCCGGGCCGGCAACGAGCGCGGGCAGACGTCCCGGCTCGACCCGCGGAAAAGGCGCCACCAGCTCGTAGCGGACCAGGGGTCCGGCCGCCGTGCTGGGGCCGGGGAGTGGACGGCCGTCCGGAAGCAGCAGGGCGAAACGAGCCGGTATACTCAGCTCCAGCCGTTCCGGTCGTGCGGCGCGCCGGCCGAGGTTGCGCACGCCCAGCACAAGGGGCACGCGCATAACCTGCCCCACCGGTGCCGATACCCTCCGCACCCCGTCGGAAGGAACCTCGATGATCGTATCGAACCGGCCCGCGGCGTTCAGAGCCACCAGCTCCAGCGCAGGCGCGCCGCCGCCCCAGGGCTGAACGAGGAACAGCGTCCCACCCACGGCGCCGGCCCCCACGGCCAGGAGCCATCGCGGCCGCGCCGCACGCCCGAACCAGCCCAGTGATCTCGGCATCGGCGGGGACAAAAGTGCATGGGGCGTGCCTGCGGGATGCGGTGGCGCGATGCGGTCCCTTGGGGTCCTCGCCCTCTGGAGGCCTAGGACGAGTACGTGAGACCGCTACCGGTGTTGAATAGCACGATCTCCTGGTCCGCCTTCACGTGCCCGCGCTCGAGCAGCAGCGGGATCGCCGCCACGGTCGCGGCGCCCTCGGGCGAGGCGAAGACGCCGGTCGTGCGGCCCGTGAGCCGTACCGCCTCGATCATGGCTTCATCGGTCACGGCGACGGCGGCGCCGTTCGATTCCCGCAGCGCCCGCAGTATGAGGACGTCGCCGATCGCGCGCGGCACGCGTAGCCCTGCAGCCAGCGTGCGCGCGTCTTCCCACGGCTGTGCGTGCTCCGCACCGGCCTCCCACGCCCGCACGATGGGCGCGCACCCCGCGGCCTGCACCGAGACCATGCGCGGGCGCGCCGGCCCCGTCCAGCCCAGGCGCTCCATCTCATCGAACGCCTTCCACATGCCCACGAGGCCCGTGCCGCCGCCGGTCGGGAAGACGATCACGTCCGGCAGTCGCCCGCCGAGCTGCTCGAACAGCTCGTACGCCATGGTCTTCTTCCCCTCCGCGCGATACGGCTC
>JACQPS010000298.1 GCA_016207445.1 Gemmatimonadota bacterium
CACGCTGCGCTTCCTCGGCGTGCGCGGCACGACCGGCACGGAGGCATCGTTCCTGGAGCTCTTTCGCGGGGATTCGGCGAGAGTCGACGAGCTGAACCGGCGCGTGGCGGCGAGGATGGGTTTCGAGCGACTCTATGCGGTCACGGGGCAAACCTATCCGCGCAAGACGGACTACGCCTACCTGTCGACGCTGGCCGGTATCGGCACTTCCGCCTCCAAGTTCGCGAACGACCTGCGGCTGCTTCAGCATCTGCACGAGCTCGAGGAGCCGTTCGAGGCGGAGCAGATCGGCTCGTCGGCCATGCCCTACAAGCGCAACCCCATGCGTGCCGAGCGGATGAACGGGCTCGCGCGCCACATCGTGACGCTGTCGCTGGACGCGGCCCAGACCGCGGCTGCACAGTGGCTGGAGCGGACGCTGGATGACTCGGCGAACCGCCGGATCGCGATCCCGGAGGCGTACCTGGCCACCGATGCCGTGCTGCTCGTGTGGCACAACGTGGCCCGCGGCCTGGTGGTGCGCCCCGCCGTGATCCGCCGACACCTGGAGCAGGAGCTGCCGTTCCTGGCCACCGAGGCCATCCTGGTGCGCGCCGTGCGCAAGGGCGGCGACCGCCAGGCGCTGCACGAGCGCCTGCGGCAGCACGCCCTGGCGGCGGCCGAGCGGATCAAGGACCGGGGCGAGCCGAACGATTTGCTCGAGCGCATCGTGGGCGACGCGGCCTTCGGCCTGTCGCGCGAAGAGATCGCAGACATGCTGGATCCGGCGCGCCACGTCGGCCGCGCACCCGCCCAGGTGACCGCATTCCTGGATCGCGAAGTCGAGCCGCTGCTCCGGCGCGAGCGCGCTGCACCCACGCCCCCGGAATTGCGAGCATGAGATCGTCGAGCATCGTCATCGATACGGAGCTGCCCTTCCCGCTCGTCGCCCGTGGGAAGGTCCGGGACGTGTACGACGTGGGCGGCGATCGGCTGCTGCTGGTCGCGACCGACCGGATCAGCGCCTTCGATGTGGTGCTGCCGCAGCCCATCCCGCACAAGGGCGAGGTGCTGACGCAGCTCACGGCGTGGTGGCTCGCGCGCATGGAGGACCTGACCCCGCACCATCTGCTCTCGGCCGACGCCGACACGATCGTGCGCGCGCTGCCCGAGCTCGCGCCCACACGCGCCGCGTGGGCGCGCCGCTCCATGCTGGTCCGGCGCACCGCGCCGGTTCCGATCGAATGCGTGGTGCGCGGCTACCTCTCCGGCTCCGCCTGGAGCGAGTACCGGCGGGGCGGCACGCTGGCCGGCGAGGCGCTGCCCGGGGGACTCCAGGAGAGCCAGCGGCTGGACCTGCCCGTCTTCTCGCCGGCGACGAAGGCCGTGAGCGGCCACGACGAGAATATCACGTTCGCGGAGATGGGCGGGCGTGTCGGCCGCGAGCTGGCGGACGAGCTGCGGCGCCGCAGCCTGGCCATCTACGGGCGCGGGCGTGAGCTGGCCGCGCGCGCGGGCATTAACATTGCCGACACCAAGCTCGAGTTCGGCCGGCTCGGCACCGAGGTCCTCCTGATCGACGAGGTGCTCACGCCCGACTCGTCCCGGTTCTGGCCGCAGGAGACGTACGCGCCCGGCCGCGGGCAGCCGTCGCTGGACAAGCAGCCCGTGCGCGACTTCCTGGAGGCGCTGGTCGCGCGCGGAGCGTGGGACAAGACGCCACCGGCGCCGGACCTGCCGGCGGAGGTGGTGGAGGCGACGTCGGCGCGCTACCGTGAGGTATTCCGTCGCCTGACGGGGTTCGCGCTGGAGCAGTTTCCGACGCACTCGCCGGAGGCCACGCCCCCGGCGGGCGCGAGCCCGGCGTCGCAGGCAAGATGACGATCGCACGCGAGGGATACGTCTTCATTGCCGCAGCCACGGCGCTGGCGCTGGCCGGGTTCGCCCTGGCCGCGGTGCTGGGCAACTGGCTGCTCTGGCTGGCCGCGTACGGCTTCGTGGTGCTCGCGCTCTTCCTGGCGTTCTTCTTCCGCGATCCGCAGCGCTGGGGCGAACGCGGCGAGAATCTCATCCTGGCGCCGGCGGACGGCCGCGTCGTGCAGATCGCGCAGGTGGAGGAGCCGGTGTACCTCAAGGGGCCGGCCCGGCGTGTCTCGATCTTCCTGAGCCTGTTCGACGTGCACGTGCAGCGCTCGCCGGTCAGCGGCGTGGTCGAGTACCGGGACTACAGGCCCGGGAAGAGGATGGCCGCGTGGAAGGAACGCGCGAGCCTCGAGAACGAGCAGGCATCGATCGGCATCAACGCCGGGTCGTTCCGCGTGCTGGTCCGGCAGATCGCGGGGCTCGTGGCGCAGCGCATCGTCACCGACGTGCAGCGGGGGGACACGCTGCGGCAGGGGGAGCGCATCGGCCTGATCCGCTTCGGCTCGCGCGTGGACGCCTTCGTGCCGCCGAGCGCGCGCCTGCGGGTGAAGCCGGGCGATCGCGTCTATTCAGGGCAAACCGTACTCGGCGAGCTGCCGGAGGGGGCGCCATGAACCGCGGCAAACTCCAGCGCGGCGTCATCATCGTCCCGAGCGCCCTCACGCTCGGAAATCTGTTCTTCGGCGTCTGGGCCATCGTATCGGCCGCTCGCGCCGACTTCACCACCGCGGCCTGGTTGATCGTGGTCGCGGCCACGGCCGACATGCTGGACGGCCGGGTGGCGCGCGTCACGCGCACCGGCAGCCGATTCGGGGCGGAGCTGGATTCGCTGGTCGACGCCATCAGCTTCGGCGTCGCGCCCGCGTTCATCATCTACCATCTCTTCCTGGCGGACGGCGCCTGGAGCTGGACGGTCGCCTTCTTCTACGTGACCGCCACGGCGATCCGGCTGGCCCGCTTCAACATCGAGCAGTCCGGCCACGCCAAGGTGGCCTTCCACGGGCTTCCCTCCCCCACCGCCGGGATGACGCTCGCGACCTTCCACCCGTTCAGCCAGACGCCGTTCTTCCAGGAGCACCTGAGCGGACTGCCGTGGCCGTCGCTCATCATCGGGCTCATGCTCGTGCTGGGATTCCTGATGATGAGTCACGTGCTCTACCCGGTCGTGCCCAAGTTCGGGTTCCGCTCCTGGCGCGGCGTGCTCACCTTCCTGTCCATGGTGGCGGTGGTGGTCGCCGTGTTCACGATCCCGGCGATGTTCTTCTTCCCCGCGCTCCTGATCTACATCATCTACGGAGTCGCGAAGGCACTGCTGCTCGGCTTCTTCGAGCGGCTGCCCGAGCGCGACCTGCTGCTGGATACGGAAGAGCTGGACGAGGCGGATGAGGAGCTGCGCGAGATCGATTACGAGGAGCTCGCGCCGCCGCGCCGCCTCTGGTTCCCGCAGCGGCGTCACCGCGCCGGCGGCACGAGTCCCGACGAATAGATGAACCGTTACACGATCGAAGTGAGGATCACGCCGCGGCAAGGCTTGCTGGATCCGGAGGGACAGGCCGTGCTCGGCGCGCTCCGCTCGCTCGAATTCGAGGAGGTCGGCGAAGTGCGCGTCGGCCGGCTGATCCGGCTCGCGCTCGAGGCGCGCTCAGCGGAGGAGGCGCGGGAGCGGGCGGACGCGATGTGCCGGCGGCTGCTGGCGAACCCCGTGACCGAGGACTACCGCATCGACATCGAGAGCGTGAGCTGACGTGCGCAGCATCTCGCGAGCGAGCGAGCGCACCGAGCGAGTCGAGGGATCGATGCGCGCCGCCATTGTCACCTTTCCCGGCTCGAACTGCGATTACGACTGCTACAAAGCCGTCACCGACGTGCTGGGGGCGCGCGCCGCTTTCGTCTGGCATCGCGAGCGCGCGCTGGGCGACGTCGACCTGGTCATCCTGCCGGGCGGCTTCAGCTACGGGGACTATCTGCGCGCCGGCGCGATCGCGCGCTTCAGCCCGATCATGGACGCGGTGCTCGAGTTCGCGGCGGGCGGCGGGCTCGTGCTGGGCGTGTGCAACGGCTTTCAGGTGCTGTGCGAGGCCGGCCTGCTCCCGGGCGCCCTGGTGCGGAACCGATCGCTGAAGTTCCGCGGCGTGCCCGTCACCGTGCGGGTCGAAAACGACCGGACCCGTTTCACCTCCCGCTACCGCCGCGGCCAGGTGCTGCGGCTACCCATCGCACACGGACAGGGGAACTACGTGGCGGACGATGCCACGCTCGAGCGACTCGAGCGCGAGCGGCGTGTCGTCTTCCGCTACGTCAATCCGGCCGGCGACGCGACGGACGAGGCCAACCCGAACGGCTCCATGAATAGCATCGCGGGGCTGATCAACGCCGACGGCAATGTGCTGGGTCTCATGCCGCACCCCGAGCGGGCGGTCGAGGCGGTGCTGGGGTCGACGGATGGACTCGGCCTGTTCGAGTCCATCGCGGATGGCGTTGAGGCGGTGCAGACGGAAACCATTTAACCGCAGAGACGCAAAGGACGCAAAGAAAG
>JACQPS010000325.1 GCA_016207445.1 Gemmatimonadota bacterium
CCGAGTTGCCGCACCCGCGTGTAGCCGCCGGCACGTTCGGCAAAACGGGGCGCGATTTCACCGAACAACTTGGCGAGCGCTTCGTCGTCGCGGATCTTGCGCGCGACCAGCCGCCGCGCATGCAGGTCGCCGCGCTTCGCCCGCGTGATGAGCGGCTCCGCGAAGCGGCGCAGCTCCTTCGCCTTCGCGACGGTCGTCTCGAGTCGGCCGTGCAGGAAGAGCGATGTCGCCAGATTGCGCAGCATCGCCGCGCGGTGTTCCGCGGTCCGGTTGAGCTTCCGCCCGTCCTTGCGATGCCTCATACTTCCCGTTCCGGTTCCGCCTCGCCGACCTCGGCCCGCACCGCCTGCTCTGCGGGGCCCCCATTCACCAGATATAGCTCGCCGTCCTCGCCCTCCTCGAGCCGCATCCCGAAGTGGAGGTTGTGCTCCTTCAGGAACTGCCGGATCTCCTCCAGCGACTTGATCCCGAAGTTCTCGATGTTGAGCATCTGCTCCTCGGTCCGCTGCACCAGGTCGCCCAGCGTGACGATGTTCTCCTTCTTCAGCGAGTTCACCGACCGCACGGACAGCTCGGCCAGCTCCTCAATCGGCCGGCGGAACAGGTCGCGCAGCGGGGTTGGCACCCGGACCGCGCCCGGCACGGGCGGCTGCGGCGCCGCGGCCTCGCCGAAGCGCAGCATGTATTCCAGGTGCTTGCGCGCCAGCTCGGAGGCGTAGGCCACGGCCTCCTCGGGCGAGACGCCGCCGTTCGTCTCCACCAGCAGTGTGAGCCGATCGAAATCCGTGCGCTGGCCCACGCGCGTGTCCTCGACCGTGAAGTTCGCGCGCAGCACCGGATTGTAGATCGAGTCGATCCGCACCAGGTCGACCGGGCTCGCCTTGGGCAGCGGATGCAAATCGGCGGCGACGAAGCCGCGGCCCTTGTTCACGTACAGCACCATGTTCACTTCCCGATCATCCTGGAGCGTGAACAGGTGGTGATCCGGATTCATGATGCGGACGGGACCCGTCTTCTCGATCGCGCGCGCGCTGACCGGACCCGCGCGCTCGCCGCGCAGTTCCAGCGTCGCCTCGTCGACCTCCCGATCCAGCGTCAGCACCAGCGTCTTCAGGTTCTGGATGATCTGGTGCACGTCCTCGACCACTCCGGGCACGGTCTGGTGCTCGTGCAGCACGCCGTCCATGCGGAACGCCCACACCGCGGCGCCACGCAGCGAGGACAGCAGGATCCGCCGCACGGTATTGCCCAGCGTCTGCCCAAAGCCCCGCTCCAACGGCGCCATGACGAACTGCGCCGTCCGCCCATCATCCGAGCGCTGCACCGCCTCGATGCGCTGCGGCAGGACCAGTCCGGTGAGATCCAGTTCCACGATTCAGCCTCCGCTTACTTTACCGGTTCAATTGTTCCATTCGCTAGCGCTCGGGCTCGGAACTCTGAGCAACTCCGAGCCCCAGCCCGAAAATCGAGCCCGAGCCCGGCTTACTTCGAGTACAGCTCCACGATGAGCTGTTCCTGCACAGCCAGCGGGATATCCGCCCGCGTCGGCCGCTCCAGCATCCGCCCGGCCCGCGCACCTTCGTCGATGGTGAGCCAGCGGACCGTTTCCGGCCGCGTCTTCGCCTCGAGCGATGCCTGCACCGGGACCAGGTCGCGCGACCCGCTGCGGACACGCACCTCGTCGCCCGGCTTCACCTGATAGCTGGCCACATCCACCGTCCGGCCGTTCACCTCCATGTGCCGGTGCTGGACCAGCTGCCGGGCCTGCTTGCGGCTCGAGGCGAACCCCAGGCGGTGCACGACGTTGTCCAGCCGCGACTCGAGCAGGACCAGCAGGTTCTCGCCCGTCACGCCTGGCTGCTTCGCCGCCCGCTCGAACAGTGTCTTGAAGTACTGCTCGGAAACGCCGTAGATGCGCTTGACCTTCTGCTTTTCCCGCAGCTGCTGCGCGTAGTCCGAAGCTTTCCGGCGCCGTGCCTGCGCCAGCCCGTGCTGGCCGGGCGCGTAGTTGCGGCGCTCGATGGGGCACTTCTCCGTGTAGCACTTGGTCCCTTTCAGGAACAGCTTCTGCCCCTCGCGGCGGCAGAGCTTGCATACGGGACCTGTGTAACGACCCATTCCGACCGTCTTCTCCTTCTGCGTCTCGTCCGTGCTCGGACTTCGTCCCGCCCGGACGGCTCTGGCGGTTTACGTCCGTTCCTCGGGCTCGGGCGCGAGCTCGGGCTCGGAAGCTCCGGGCCAATCCGAGCCCTAGCCCGAGCGCGAGCCCGAGCCCGTTCAGACCCGGCGCTTTTTCGGCGGCCTGCAGCCGTTGTGGGGGATCGGCGTCACGTCGCGGATCGAGCGGATCTGCAGCCCCGCGGCGGACAGCGCCTGGATCGCCGACTCGCGCCCGCTCCCCGGGCCCTGCACGCGCACGTGCACGCGCTTCACCCCCAGGTTCACCGCCTCGCGCGCCACCTGCTCGGCGGCGACGGTGGCGGCAAACGGCGTCGACTTCTTCGAGCCCTTAAAGCCCGACTTCCCCGAGCTGCCCCACACCACGACGTTGCCGCTCATGTCCGTGATGGTCACGAGCGTGTTGTTGAACGTCGCCTTGACGTGGGCGACTCCTTCCGCCTCGATATGCCGGCGGGCCCGCTTGGGCCGCGCGCCTTTTTTCGGATTGGCCATAGCTTATTTCTTCGGCGCCTTCTTCTTCCCGGCGATCGCGCGGCGCGAACCCTTGTGCGTACGCGCGTTCGTGTGCGTCCGCTGGCCCCGCACCGGCAAGCCGCGACGATGCCGCAGCCCGCGGTAGCAACCGATGTCCATGAGACGCTTCACGTTCATGGATACCTCCGTCCGCAGCGCGCCTTCCACCTTGTACTGGTTCTCGATCACGCGCCGCAGACGGTTCACCTCGTCGTCCGAAAGCTCGTGCACCCGCCGGTCGGGGCTCACTCCTGTCTGCTGCAGGATCTTCTGCGACGTCGAATCACCGATGCCGTAGATGTACGTGAGCGCCACCTCGATCCGCTTCGTGCGCGGGAGATCGACGCCTGCGATTCGTGCCATGCTGGTCTATGCCCCTGCCACTGTTGCCACCGTTCGGAAGCGGCCTGCGAGATCCCTGGGTCGCTGCGCTCGCTCGGGATGACGCTACGCGTCAACCCTGCCGCTGCTTGTGCCGCGGGTTCTTCTTGCAGATGATTCGCACCACGCCCTTGCGGCGGATCACCTTGCAGTGCTCACAGATCGGCTTGACGCTGCTGCGCACCTTCATGGGGCCAGCCCTTCCTGGTTTCTCGCACAGCTTTGCAATATACGGCTTTCGGGCTGCTTCATCAAGCCTGCCCGGCGGCGGCCGGGCTCGCCGCGGCCGTCAGCACTTTCGGGCCGTTTTCGGTCACGGCGACGGTATGCTCGAAATGCGCGCTGCGGCGCCGATCGGCGGTCACCACCGTCCAGCGGTCCTCGAGGGTGCGGACGTCGGCCCGCCCCTCGTTGATCATGGGCTCGATGGCGAGCACCATGCCGGGCTCGAGCTTGGGCCCCCGCCCCGGCCGGCCGAAGTTGGGCACCTGGGGCTCCTCGTGTGGGTCGCGGCCGATGCCGTGCCCCACCAGGTCCCGAACCACATTGTAGCCGGCATCCTCGGCGGTCTTCTGGATGGCGTGGCCGATGTCGCCCAGGCGGTTGCCGGTGCGGGCCTGCGCGATGCCGCGGCGAAGCGCCTCCTGCGTGACCTCGAGCAGTCGGCGCGCCTTGCGGTCGATCGCGCCGACGGGGTAGGTGAACGCGGCGTCGGCGTACCAGCCGTCCAGGTGGACGCCCGCGTCCACGCTCACGATCTCGCCCTCGCGCAGCACCCGGCGCTTGCTCGGAATGCCGTGCACGACTTCGTGGTCCACCGAGATGCACAAGCTCGCGGGGAAGCCGTACAGCCCCTTGAAGGCCGGCTCGGCGCCGGGATGAGCGCGGATGAACTCCTCGGCGAACGCGTCCAGCTCCGCGGTCGCGGCGCCCGGCCGCACCTCGTGGGCGAGCGCCGCGAAGAGGCGGGCCAGCACGTGACCCGCGCGCGCGATCGCCTCGATCTCGGAGACCGACTTGAGATGGATCACCGCTCGAGGATCCGGACCAGGTCGCGGTGCACGTCCCCGGCCGATCCGTCGCCCTTCAGCACGTGCACGGGTGTACCCCGACGCCGATAATAGGCGACGAGGGGCTCCGTCTGCTCCCGGTAGACCGTGAGCCGCCGGCGGACCGTGGCGGCGTCGTCGTCGGAGCGCTGCGCCAGATTTGCGCCGCAGCGGTCGCACACGCCCGGCTGCCGGGGCGGCGTGAAGTAAACGTTGTGCACGGCCCCGCAATGCGGGCACTGGCGCCGGCCGCTCAGCCGCTGCACCAGCACGTCTTCGGGCACCTCGATCACGACGACCGCCTCGAGCGGCTGATCGAGCTCGTCCAGCAGCCGGTCCAGACCCTCGGCCTGCGGCAGCGTGCGCGGGAAGCCGTCGAACACCACGCCGCTTCGTTCCGACTGCGCCAGCACCTCGCGCACGAGGTCGAGAACCACGTCATCGGGCACGAGCTCCCCCGCGTCCAGGAACCCTTTCGCCTTCTGGCCCAGGGGAGTGCCGCGCCGCACGGCGTCGCGCAGCAGGTCGCCGGTCGCGATGCGACGCGTGCCGTACCGTTTCGTGAGCAGGGCTCCCTGGGTGCCTTTCCCGGCCCCGGGAGCCCCGAGCAGAATCAGACTCCTCACCCTACCTCCACCCAACGGGCGCGGCCGGGGGCGTGAGTGCGGGCGCGAGCAAGGCGGGGCCGCGCCCGCCCCACACCCGCCGTTCTTCCCGCAAGTGCCCTCGCCCTCGCCCGCGTCCGCGCCCCCGCCCACTGTTCACATGTATCGCTGCCGCCCCCGGAATCGCACCCGCCCCTTCTTCATGAAGCCCTCGTAGTGGCGGAGCAGCATGTGCTGCTGCATCTGCTGCACCGTATCCAGGGCCACGCCCACCACGATGAGCAGCGACGTCCCACCGAAGAAGAACGCCTGGATATTGAACAGGTCGAAGATGAAGAACGGCAGGAGCGCGACGGCCGCCAGGTAGAGCGAGCCCGGCAGTGTGATGCGGCTCAGTACGTGGTCGATGTACTCGGCCGTGCGCGCACCCGGCTTCACGCCCGGAATGAACGCACCCTGCTTCTTCAGGTTCTCCGCCAGGTCCACCGGGTTGAAGATGATGGCGGTGTAGAAATACGTGAAGAACACGATCAGCACGGTGTAGCTGAGATAGTACCACCAGCTGCCGGGCTGGAACGTCGTCGACAGTCCGCGCAGGAACTCCCACTGGCTGAACGCCGCGATCGTGCCCGGCACGATGATGATGGACTGCGCGAAGATGATCGGCATCACCCCGGCCGAGTTGATCCGCAGCGGAATGAAGCTCTTCTGCCCCTCGCGGATACGGCCGCGGCCCAGAACCTTGCGCGGGATCTGAACGGGGATCTTGCGTGCGGCCATGGTCATGGCCACGACCGCTGCCATGACGCCCACGATGACCACGGCGAGCGCCACCAGCGCGGGGATGCCGATGCCGCCCGTCGAGAACGACTCGAAGGTGCGGCCGAGCGCGGCAGGCAGCGTCTCGACGATCGAGAAGAAGATCAGGAGCGACATGCCGTTGCCGATACCGCGCTCCGTGATCTGCTCGCCCAGCCACATGATGAAGATGGCGCCCGCGGTCAGGATCAGCGCCGTGGATAGCAGGAAGCCGAACCCCGGATAGACCACCGCGCGCGCGCCCTCCGGCCCGCTGAAGTTCTGCAGGAACACGGCGTAGCCCCAGGCCTGAATGAAGGCGAGGCCGACGGTGGCGTAGCGCGTCCACTGCGTGAGCTTCTTGCGCCCCTCCTCGCCCTCCTTCTGCATCTTCTCGATCGTGGGGATCACGGCCGCCAGCAGCTGGAACATGATGCTGGCGGAGATATAGGGCATGATCCCCAGCGCGAAGACCGTGGCGCGGGAGAGCGCGCCGCCCACGAACAGGTCATAGACGCCGAACAACGTGCCCTGAAGCTGTCGGAACTGCTCCTGCAGCACGCCCACGTCGATGCCCGGCGCCGTGATGTGCGCCCCCGCGCGATAGATGAGCAGCGCGAGGAGCGTAAAGAAAATCTTCTCCTTGAGCTCCGGGATCTTGAACAGGTTCGGGATCGGGTTCGCCATCGACGTCTCCCGCTACTCCCCGAGCAACTCGACGCGGCCGCCCGCGGCCTCGATCTTGGCGCGCGCCCCCGCGCTCACCGCGTGGGCCCGTACCACGAGCTTCCGGCGCAGCCGGCCTTCGCCCAGGATCTTCACCGGATTGCCCTTCCCGAGATCGACCAGGCGGTGCTCGTCCAGCACCTGCGGCGTGATCTCATCCACCTCGATACGCTCCAGGTCCCGCACGTTCACGATCTCGTACACCTGCCGGAACGGGTTCTTGAAGCCGCGCTTGGGCAGGCGCCGCCGGAGCGGCATCTGGCCGCCCTCGAAGCCTGGATTCGTCTGCCCGCCCGTGCGGGCCTTGTGACCCTTGTGCCCCCGCCCGCTGGTCTTGCCGATCCC
>JACQPS010000326.1 GCA_016207445.1 Gemmatimonadota bacterium
CAGCACGAACCTGCGCAGGCGGGGCGGCATCGTCATGCGTGGCCAGCCTCACCCGGTGTGTGGCCGCGGGGGCCGGACGGTGTCTCGGCTGCCGTGACGCTGGTATCGGGGAAAGCAGGCGGGTCGGCCATGTGCGTGTCCTCTTCCGCGCGTGGCTCCCCCCGGGCCACGCTCAGAAGCCGTGCAGGTGGAGCCGCAGAACGTCCAGGATCCGGGCAAAGCCGTCGAGCGCTGCCACGGGATTCCCCTGCTCGAGGGCTGTCGCGGCCGCAGCCTGAAGCCGCCGCAGCGCAGCCAGCAGCGCACGGGCCTCTTCGTTTCCGTCCGCTGTCTCCACCCGCCGCTGGAACTCATCGAGAGCGGCGGCCGCGTGCCGCGCCGTGTGCGCGACGGGCTCGGTACCCAGGACCTGAACGACGATGCGCGCCGTTTCCCGCCGCACGGCCTCGTCGAGCTGGCGCGCGCGTTCCCGGTCCCCCGACTCGAGGGCCGCGTGCAGCTCGCTCTGGAGCTGGCGCAGCACGCTGGTCAGCGCCGCGACGGCGCTCTCACCCCCGTGCTCGGCCGTGTGCCGAACGGCCAGCTCGAGCAGCCTCGGGAGCACCGGCCTGCGCTCGTCATGGAAGCGCAGGAGCAGCTCGGTTCCGGTCGCGTAGAGCAAGACGGCGCGAACGGCTTCGCCCGCTCCGAGCGCTGCATCACCGGCCGCCTTCAGCTCCGCGAGCGCGCGCGCGAGCTCTGCCAGCGGGTGCGCCTGCGGGTACTCGCCGAGCGCCCGCTCGACCTCGGCGATGCGCTCGGCCAGGAAAGCGCGGCCTTCCTCGGCGATTTCCGGCCCCAGCACCAGCACGACCACCGCGGCCAGTGTGAGGCGCAACTCCTGCGCGAGGTGTTGCGCTTCGGCGGCATCCTGTTCCCGGTGCACGCGCTCCAGCGCGAGTCGCAGCGAATCGGCGCGCGCCAGGAGCGCGGCCGCCTCCGGGCTCGGCGATTCGCCCAGCGCCCGCACCGCGCGCTCGACCAGCACGGGGAGCACGAAGGGCGCCTCGACGGCCGACGGCGCGAGCGGTGTTCCCTGGAGCTCCGGCACCGCGGCCGCGGGTGAGACGGGATCCTCGCCGCACGCGACGAGTAGCAGGCAAGCGATCACCAGGCCAGGCGAGACTCTGGATGTCATGGACCACAGCTCCTTTCCGGCGTAGCCGCGGACGCGAAGCACGCGCGGCATGCGCAAGCCACGACTGCGCCCGCCAGCGGCCACCTGCTCAGGGCCGCGCCGGCATGCGCAGATTCGCCAGCTTCTCCTGTTGCTCCGCTGTGAGCGTGTTCTTCACGCGGATCAGCAGCCCGAGGTGCGTCTTCTTGATCTCGCGCTCGAGGTCGAGAATTCGGTCGACCTGAGTGAGAACAGCCGCTTCATCCACTCGACGGGCCTGCAGGAGCTGCTGCAGCTTCTCGGATTCGCTGTGCAGGCGCCACTGGGCTTCCGTGAACTTGGCGTGCGCCTTCTGCATCTCCCCGAGGATGCTCGTGCGCTGACTTTCCTGGAGCCCGATCGCGCTCTGGTGCTGCATGACCAACTCGGGCGGGAACACGTGGGCCATCAGGAGATCGTGAGGCGGCTGCGGCGCGTGCATCGGCATCTGCGCCTGGTGCTGCGGCGCGTGCGGCGGCTGCTGGGCGCGCAGCGGGGACGCGACGAGCGCCAGGATCGTCAAGACCAGGAACGTTGCTTTCATGTCAGCCTCCGTTGGCTGGGCGCGGCGCGAGGGCGCCACGATCGAGAATGGACGAGCCGAGCGACGGTACGGTGCGCAGCAGCTCTTCGCCGGGAACGCGCAGCAGACTCTCCGTGGGCGAGCGCCACTCGGAGAGCGTGGTGATGGCCGCTGCATCGAGGCCCGCGCTCGGCTGGCCGCGCGGTCCCTGCGGCCAGAACAGAACGACGGCGGCCGCCGCCGCCGCGGCGAGCGCGACCAGCGCCGGGACGCGCGCGCTCGGCCGCCGACCGCCGCGCGCGCTGGCGAGCAACGACGTGAACGCCGGGACACCGGCGCGCTCGCAGACCCGCAGCTCCTCGAAGCGAGTGCGGAGGTCGACGTCGTCGTCGTTGGAAAGAATCATGGTCGATCCTCGCTTCCGAGCTCGCGCCGCAGCCGTGCCTTGCCGCGCTCGTAATGCCTGCGCGCGGCGCCCAGCGACACGGCCATCACGGCCGCGGCCTCGGCGATCGTGAGATCGTGGTAGAACACGAGCTCGAGCACCTCCCGTTGTCGGCGCGGCAGCACTCGCATTGCCGCGAGCAGGCGCGCGCGCCGCTCGGCCTCGGCGATCTGTGCGTCCGGGGACGGACCGGGATCGGCGACGGCCGGGTGCGCATCGTTCCGGAAGCGCCGGCGCCGCAACCAGTACCGTCGCCGCTCTTCCGCCGCCGTCCTGCGAATGACCCCGAACAGCCAGGTTTTCAGGCTCGAGCGGCCGTCGAAGCGGGCCTTGCCGTCGAGCACCTTGAGGTAGGCGAGCTGGAGCGCCTCCTCGGCGGCGTCGCGGTCGCGGCGGCAGCAGGCGAGCGCCCAGGTGTAGCTGTCGGCGTGCAGCCGTTCGAGCTCCCGCTCCAGGTCCGCTCTATCCATAGGCGGCCCCCTACATCGCGAGGCGGACGCGCGGACGCGGCCGCCCCTTCCCGAGCGAGGCCGCCCGGGCCGCTCGCGCCCTTCGGTTCATGAGTGCGCGGCAGGGTCGATTCATATGACACGGGAACGGCCGGTCTAGAAACCGGGAACGGCCG
>JACQPS010000032.1 GCA_016207445.1 Gemmatimonadota bacterium
CTGACGAGCCTGCCTCACCTGAACGCGGCGCTGAACGCCACCAGCGCGCTCGCCCTGGCGCTCGGCTACGTCTTTATCCGGCGCCGGCGCGTGGCGGCGCATCTCACCTGCATGCTCACGGCCCTGTGTGTATCCGCGCTCTTCCTGACGTCCTATCTGGTCTACCACCTCCAGGTGGGGTCGGTGCGCTTCCAGGGCGACGGGTGGCTGCGCGTGCTGTATCTCGGCATCCTGATCTCGCACATCGCGCTGGCCGTCACCGTGCTGCCGCTCGCCGCCATCACGCTCTATCGCGCCGGTACCGGGCAGTTCCACCGCCACCGCGCGCTGGCGCACTGGACGCTGCCGGTCTGGTTCTACGTGTCCATCACCGGCGTGGCCGTCTACCTGATGCTCTACCGGCTGGGGTGAGCCAATGCAGCACGGGCTGATGAATGGAATGTTCTGGGCAGGCATGCTGATCGCGGGAGTGCCGCTGCTGCTCGGCATCGGCGTGGCCGTGCTGCTGCTCGTGCGGCGCGGTCGGGCGCGCAGGGAAGTTCACAGTCGACGGTTTTCAGTTGACAATGCTCCGGACCACTGAAGTCCCGTCCACTGTCGACTGTCGACGGTCGACGATGGGGAGGTCGAAATGAAGCGACCCAGCCAGATCGTGATCCGCGGCGCGCTTGCCGGCTTCCTGGCCGCGACCGCCCTCGCCCTCTGGTTCCTGATCATCGACGTGCTCCAGGCGCGGGCCCTGCGCACTCCCGCCTTCCTGGCCAGCGTGCTGGCGGGGCTGGACGAGGTCGAGATCGGCTTCGGGCTGATCGCCATGTACACCGCGCTGCACTACGCCGTCTTCATCACGGTGGGTGTGGCCGTGGCGTGGATCATGAGTAAGCTGGAGCGCGTGCCAGGGTTGCTGCTCGGCGTCGTGCTCGGCTTTCTGCTCTTCGACGTGATCTTCTACGCCGGCATCATCGTCACTGGTGTGGACGTGGTGAAGGCGCTCGGCTGGCCGCAGGTGCTCATCGGCAACATCCTCGCGGGCGTCGTGCTCACGGGCACCCTGTACCTGACGTCGCCGATCCAGCTGCCCACCTGGCGCGCCACGCTGCACCAGCACCGGATCGTCGAGGAAGGCATCGTCGCCGGCCTGATCGGCGCGAGCGTCGTGGCCGTCTGGTTCCTGGTCTTCGACGTCGTGCGCGGCCGCGTCTTCTTCACCCCCGGCGCGCTCGGCTCCGCGCTGTTCTTCGGCGCGGCCGAGCTGGCGGACGTGCAGGTCAACGCGACCACGGTGCTGGGATACACCGGCATTCACCTGCTCGCCTTCTTCATTGGGGGCCTGGTGCTCGCGGCCGTAGTCACCGAAGCGGAGCGCGAGCCGCCGCTCGTACTCGGGCTCGTGCTGCTGTTCGTGACCTTCGAGACGCTCTTCATCGGGCTGCTCGCGATCTTCGCCTCGTGGCTGCTGGGAGTCCTGTCGTGGTGGACGATCGCGGTCGGGAATCTGCTGGCCGCCGTCGCCATGGGCACCTATCTCTGGCGACAGCACCCGCTGCTGCGCGCCGAGCTCAGCCACGACACCATGCACCTCGAGGAGCCGAGCTGGCAGGGCGACCCGACCACCGCGCCGGCCGACAGTAGGCCTGGGGAGGGCTGAAGCATGGACTGGGGATCGCTGACCGGGCTTGTCGTCCCGCTGGTCTTCATTCTCTCGGTCGCGGCCGTGCTGATTCTGCGGCCGCTCAGCAGGCGACTGGGGGACTTACTGCTGCAGATGCGGCAGGAACAGCAGTCTACGCGCTCGGGCGAAGCCGAGCTGGCGCGGCTGCAGGGGAGCCTCGAACAACTGCGCCAGCGCGTGGATCAACTGGAGGACCGCCTCGACTTCACCGAGCGGCTGATCGGCGCGAGCCGCCGCGAGGCTCTGCCCGAGGCGGCTTCCCGACCGTCGCCGGAACGCCGGTAGTCAGTCGCGCAGCTTCAGGATCTTGCGCAGGTTCCACAGATAGATGGCCAGCCCCACGGCGATCAGGCCGAAGATCACGGCCAGGACCAGCGCGCCCGCGCCGGCTCCCTCCCGGTAGCGCCAGAGTTCCCATCCGGCGAAGCCCGCGCAGAAGACGATCCCGGTGCCGATGAGCACACGGTGGAAAGGGATCAACGAGGAGGTTGGCATGGTGCCCCGCCGTTGCTGGAGTGCGCTCCGGTTGCCATAGGCGTGTTCACGGCGGCGCGATGGCGAGCCCGCCCGCCCGTGCTCGCTCCCGCGCCTCTTCGCGGTCCTCCCGCGCCGCCCAGCGGAAGAAGACCACGCTGATCGCGACCCAGAAGACGAGCCCACCCGGCACCCACATGATGAGCCCGCCGAGCTGCTGATCCTCCAGGGCGGACAGGCCGAACACGCGCGGCGCCGCGTCGTACCACGCGTAAACGACACGGTCCGAGAGCGTGATCAGCGCCGCCACGATCGACATCGGAACACCCAACGCGAACAGGTACAGCATCTGGAGCGGACTGGACAGCCGGTTCAGCTCGAGCGGCGCCGCGACCGGCCACCACATGAGCACGGATGCGCCGATGAACGTGAGGTGCTGCACGATGTGCAGGCCGTGGTGCTCCAGCGCCGCATTGTAGAACCCGGGCAGATGCCAGCCGGCAAAGATCAGATTATAGAGCGTGAAGGCGACGAGGGGCCGCGTCACGAGCCGGGCGACCGCGGCGAGCGGCGCCGGCGCGAGCAACGGCCGCAGCAGCCACGCCGGCGTACCCATCAGCCAGAGCGGCGGCACGACGAGCGTGATCAGCAGGTGCTGTACCATGTGCGCGCTGAACAGGTAATGGTCGCTCAGGTCGTGGATCGGCCCGTTCAACGACACGAACAGCACGACGACGCCGGCCAGGAACGCGGCCGGCCGCCACGGCGCTACCGGATCGCCGAGCTGGCGCCGCCGGCGCAGCGGCCCGATCCCCGCCAGGTAGAGCCCCGCGAAGAGCGCGCAGCCGACGAGCACACTCGCGTGCATCTCCCAGCGCGTCCAGGAGAAGTGCGAGGCGCCGTGGAGCGCGAGCGCGGCGGCCGCAGCGGACGGTGGCGTCGCCAGCCAGGGAAAAGCGAGCGGACTCATGAGCCGGTCTGCGGCAGCGCCTTGAAGAGCACGATCAGCGACAGGATCACCGCCAGCGCCAGCAGCAGC
>JACQPS010000312.1 GCA_016207445.1 Gemmatimonadota bacterium
ATGCCGAGTTCGCACGCGTCTACGCCATGCTCGCCGATTTTCCGCTGGCCAAGACGGCGCCGTTCTTCGACGCGCCGGAGGCGAGGCAGGCGGGAGCGGGCGGGCTGCTGTCCATCACGGTGAACCCGGAGGCCTGCAAGGGCTGCAATCTCTGTGTCGAGGTGTGCCCGGATGGGGCACTCATCACGGTGAAGCAGGACGAGGACGTGGTCGAGAAGCTGCGCCGCAACTGGAAGCTGTGGGAACGGCTGCCGGATACCGCCGACCGCTACATCAGCATCGCGAGCCTGGAAGAAGGGATCGGCGCGCTTCCGTCACTGCTGCTGAAGAAGGCGAATTACCGCTCGATGGTGGGCGGCGACGGCGCGTGCATGGGGTGCGGCGAGAAGACCGTGGTGCACCTGGTCGTGGCCGCCATCGAGGCGCTCATGCGGCCGCGAGTGGCAAGGCACGTCGAGCGCCTGAACGAGCTGATCGCGCAGCTGGACCGGAAGGCGCGCGAGCTGCTCGCCGCGGATGCCGACCTCGAGGCCGCCGCCGGCGCGGCGGGCGGGCGCGTCGTAATGCCACTCGACGCAGCGAAACAGAAGCGCCTCGACCGGATGACCGGCCTGATCGAGCAGCTGAAGGATCTGCGCTGGCGCTACACGGAAGGACCCAGCGGTCGGGGTCGCGCGAACCTGGGCATGACCAACGCCACCGGCTGCTCCTCGGTGTGGGGCAGCACGTACCCGTACAACCCGTACCCCTTCCCCTGGGTCAACCACCTGTTCCAGGACGCGCCCTCGGTGGCCATCGGCATCTTCGAGGCGCACATGCGCAAGATGGCGGCTGGCTTCCTGGCCATTCGCCGCGCAGAGCTGGAGCTGGCGGACGCGTACGATGCGGCGGTGCACGAGGCCCAGTTCACCGCGTTCGACTGGAAGCAGTTCAGCGAGGAGGAGTTCGCGCTGTGCCCGCCCATCATCGCTATGGGCGGCGATGGCGCGATGCTCGACATCGGGTTCCAGAACCTTTCGCGGCTGATGGCATCGGGCAAGCCGATCCGCGTCGTGGTCCTGGACACGCAGGTGTACTCGAACACCGGCGGCCAGGCCTGCACGAGCGGCTACACGGGCCAGGTCTCCGACATGGCGGCCTGGGGCGCGGCGCAGCATGGCAAGCAGGAGATGCGCAAGGAGCTGTCGCTGGTGGCGCTCGCCCATCGCGGCGTGTTCGTGCACCAGTCCTCGCAGGCCATGGCGTCCCACCTGCTCGCGGGCGTGCTCAAGGGGCTGCAGTCACGCCGGCCGGCCATCTTCAACCTGTACACGCCGTGCCCCGTCGAGCACGGCCTGGCCGATGACATGGCGCAGCACGCGGCGCGGCTGGCGCTCGAGAGCCGGGCGTTTCCCTTCCTCACGTTCGATCCGGACGCCGGTGCCGGGATGGCCGAGTGCTTGAGCCTGGACGGCAACCCCGCCGTCGACCAGGACTGGCCCACCTACGAGCTGCACTACCGGGAGGAGGGCGGCGAGGAGAAGACGCTGGAACTGCCGCTCACCATCGCGGACTGGGCCGCCACCGAGGCTCGCTTCAAGAAGCACTTCAAGACGCTGCCGCCGGATGCGGACCCGGACGCGCTCGTCCCGTTCCACGACTACCTCGAGCTGCCGGCCGCAGAGCGCGAGGGCAAGATCCCCTTCCTCTATGTGCTGCGGGAAGGCCGGCTCGAGCGGCTGCGCGTCTCGGTCGAGATGGTGCAGCTCGGCGAGGAGCGCAGGCTCTTCTGGGCCCAGTTGCGCGAGCTCGCCGGGATCCGTCCCGCGGCCAGCGTGCGCGAAGCCATTGCCGACCAGCTCGCGGAGGAGTTCGAGGCGAAGGCCGCGGCGCTGCGCGCGGAGTACGAGGCGAAGCTCAAAGAGCTGAAGGCGACGCTGCCACCCCTGGTCGCACGGCGACTCGCCGAGGGGTTGCTGCGCGCCGATCGCGGCCAGACGCTGGGGGACCTCCTCTCCAGAATCGAGTCACTGCCCCCGCTGCCGCCCGTGGCCGAGCGTGGCGACGGCGCCGGCGCGGCGCGCCCGGCCGCGACGGCCGGCGCGGCCCCGGCGCTGGCGAGCGCGCCGGCGGCGGTCGCGGTCGCCTCGGCATCCACGCCCGAGGCGGAGGAGGCGCTCGCGATCGAGCCGTACATCGACGCCGCGCTGTGCACGACCTGCAACGAGTGCACGACCCTGAACGCGAAGATGTTCGCGTACGACGCTTACAAGCAGGCATACATCAAGGACGCGCGCGCGGGCACGTTCGCGCAGCTCGTGACGGCGGCCGAACGCTGCCCCGTGCGCATCATTCACCCCGGGACGCCCCTCAACCCCAAGGAGAAGGATCTCGCGAAGTGGCTCAAGCGTGCGGAGCCCTTCAATTGACCGGAGCGCGGCATCACTCATGAGGAATGCATGATCGGCCGCAACGGCTTTCGGCACGGCGTGCACCCGCCCGAGCGGAAGGAGCTGACCAGCGCCGTTCCGATCCGGCGGATGCCGTTTCCGGACGAGGTCGTCCTGCCCGTGCGGCAGCACACGGGCAAACCGGCCCGGATCATCGTCCGGCGTGGCGAGCGCGTGGAGCGCGGCGACACGCTCGCGCTGGCCGACGGCTTCATCTCTTCGCCCGTGCACGCTTCCGCCTCGGGTACGGTGGCCGACATCGACTGGTGGCCGCACCCGGACGGTACGTCCGCGCTGGCGATCCGCATCGCCGTGGACCGCTACTCGCCGCAGGTGCCGCGGCCGCGGCTGGTGCCGGCGTGGAACGGGCTCGCTCCGGCCGAGGTCGTGCGGGCGGTTCAGGAGGCGGGCGTCGTGGGGTTGGGCGGCGCCGCCTTTCCCACCCACGTGAAGCTCGCACCGCCGAAGGACCAGCCGGTGGAGCTGATCCTGGTGAATGGCGCGGAATGCGAGCCGTACCTCACCACCGACCACCGGATCATGGTGGAGTACCCGCAGCGCGTGCACTTCGGCATCCGCATCATGATGCACGCGCTGGGCGTCCAGCGCGCGGTCATCGGCGTGGAGAAGAACAAGCCGGACGCGATCGAGCGCCTGCGGGAAACGAAGCCGGCCGATCTCGACGTCAGCGTGCTGCCTCTGCGCGTGAAGTATCCGCAGGGCGCAGAGAAGATGCTGATCCGGTCGGTGCTGGGCCGCGAGGTCCCGTCCGGGAAGCTGCCCTCGAGCGTGGGCGTGGTCGTGCAGAACGCCGGCTCGGTCGCCTGCCTCGCGGAGGTGTTCGAGACCGGCCTGCCGCTGGTCGAGCGCATCGTCACGGTCACGGGCGAGGGGGTCCGCCGGCCCGCGAACCTGATCGTGCCGGTGGGCACGAAGGTGGGCGATGCGATCCGTTACTGCGGCGGCTTGACCGAGGACGCGGCCGAGATCGTGTTCGGCGGGCCGATGATGGGCATTTCCCAGGCTACGCTGGACACGCCCATCGTCAAGGGGACGACCGGCGTACTGGTGCTCACGCGCGCGCAGGTGCCGTCGCGCCGGGTGTACCCGTGCATCCACTGCGGCCGCTGCCTGGACGCGTGCCCCGTCTTCCTCAATCCAGCGCTGCTCGGGCAGCTCGCGCGCAAGGGACGCTACCGGGAGATGGAGGCCGCCCACCTGGCGGACTGCATGCTGTGCGCGAGCTGCTCGTACGTGTGCCCGTCGAATATTCCGCTGGCGCAGCTCTTTCAGGCCGCCAAGGTGGGGTTGCGCCGGCAGAAGGCGAGCGCCGCATGACCACCCCGCTCCAGGTCGCTGCGGCGCCGCACCTCAAGGGCGAGATGACGACGCCCCGGATCATGTGGGGCGCCGTGGGGAGTCTCGTGCCCGTCGTCGCAGCCGCCACCTGGTTCTTCGGCCCGAGCGCGCTGCTGGTGGTGGGGTCGAGCACGCTGGGCGCGGTCACGACCGAGCGGCTGCTCGGCCCGCCCGGCGCTCTCGGCGACGGCTCCGCCATGATCACCGGGATGCTGCTCGGCCTCACGCTCCCCGCCGGGATCCCGCTCTGGATGGCGTTCCTCGGATCCGTCTTCGGCATCGCGCTCGGCAAGGTCATCTTCGGCGGCCTCGGCTTCAACGTGTTCAACCCGGCGCTGCTCGGGCGCGCGTTCCTGCAGGCCTCCTTCCCGGTCGCGATTACCACCTGGCCCGGCCGGCCGGAGAGCTGGGCGGCGCTGCGCGGAGACAACTTCGCCTTTCCCTTCGCCTCCCCGCAGCCGGACGTGATCACCGAGGCCACGCCGCTGGGGCTGCGCAAATTCGAGGGCGCCGATACGCCGCTGTGGGACCTGGTGACCGGGAGCACCGGCGGATCGCTGGGCGAGACGGCCGGGATCGTGATCCTGCTGTGCGGCGCGTACCTGGCGGCGCGCAACTACCTGAACTGGCGCACCCCCGTCAGCCTGCTCGCGACCACGGCCGTGCTTTCGGGCGCACTGCACCTGCTGGACGCCGCGCGCTATCCGCCGCCCCTGTTCATGCTGTTCTCGGGAGGACTCCTGCTGGGCGCGGTCTTCATGGCGACGGACCCGGTCACGTCACCCGTGACGAACCGCGGCCGCTGGATCTTCGGCGCGGGCATCGCGGCCCTCGTGGTCGTGATTCGCGTGTGGGGCGGCCTGCCCGAAGGAGTCATGTACGCGATCCTGCTCATGAACGCGCTCGTGCCGTTCATCAACCGGGCGACCCAGCCGCGCGTCTTCGGCACCCGGCTGGCGCAGGCGGCCACATGAGCCCCGGGTCGGTGCACGGCCCCGGCGCACCGGCGCCGCCCGACGAGCCGCGCACGCCGGCGTGGCGGCTGCTCGCCACGCTCGGCAGCGGCGGCGCGCTCGCGGGCCTGCTGCTGGTGGTCGTCTACCAGCTCACGCTGCCTCGCATCGAGGCGCACAAGGCGGAGGCGCTCCAGCAGGCGATCGAGGAGGTGCTGCACGACCCCGCGCGCTTCGATACGCTTTACCTGAACGCCGGGCAGCTCACACGCGAGCTGCCGGCCGGCGCCGATCCGCGCGCGCTCGAGCGCGTCTACCTCGGTTATGACGACGCCGAAACCCCCGTCGGCTTCGCGATCACGGCCGCCGAGCCCGGCTTCCAGGACGTGATCCGCCTCATCTTCGGCTTCGACCCGAAGACGGGCGCGCTCCTGGGCATGAAGGTCCTCGAGACCAAGGAGACGCCGGGGCTGGGCGACAAGATCGAGAAGGACTCGGCCTTCGTCAGCCAGTTCACGGGGGTGGCGGCGCCGCTGCAGGGCGTGAAGAAAGGCGCCGGCAAGGGGAAGCCGGGAGAAGTGGACCTGATCACCGGCGCCACGATCTCATCGCGCACGGTGGTGCGCGCGATCAACCGCGCGCTCGAGCGCTGGCGACCGGCGCTCGCGGCGTACCGGGAGCGGCGGCCATGAAGAAGACGACGCCGGCCGCCGATTTCGCGCGCGGGCTGTGGCGCGAGAACCCCGTCCTGATTCAGATGCTCGGTCTCTGCCCCACACTCGCCGTGACCAACACGGTGGCGAACAGCATCGCCATGAGCCTGGCCACGCTGTTCGTGCTCGTGGCCTCGAGCTTCCTGGTCTCGAGCGTGAAACGGCTGGTGCCGAACCAGGTCCGCATCTCCACGTACGTGCTCATCATCGCGACGTTCGTGACGATCGCCGACCTGAGCCTGGAGGCGCTGGTCCCCACGATCCACAAGGCGCTGGGCGCGTTCGTCCCGCTCATCGTGGTCAACTGCATCATCCTGGGGCGGCAGGAGGCGTTCGCCTCGCGCAACCCCGTCGGACGCTCGGTGCTGGACGCGCTCGGCATGGGCATCGGCTTCACGCTCACGCTGCTGCTGATGGGCGGCATTCGGGAGGTGCTGGGCAACGGGAGTCTGCTGGGGTTCCGTCTGTTCGGACCGCGTTACGAGCCATGGATCATCATGATCCTGCCGCCGGGCGGGTTCCTCACGCTGGGCTTCATTCTCCTGACCTACGCGTGGTGGCGCGGGCGCGCGGCGGCCGCCGCCAGGACGCGCGAGCTGGCCGCCAGGACGCGCGCGCCGGCGGCGGCCGCAGCACGGGCCAAGGCGGTGTCATGAGCGAGCTGTTCTGGATCCTGCTCTCGGCGATGGTGATCAACAACTTCACCCTCACGCTGTTCCTGGGGCTCTGCCCGTTCATGGGCGTCTCGAGCCGCGTGGCCACGGGGCTGCGCATGGGAGCCGCCAACATCTTCGTGCTGGTGCTGACCTCGATCTCGGCCTGGGTGCTGAACACGTACGTGCTGGCGGACGCGCCCTACCTGCGGCTCATCTCGTTCATCGTGGTGATCGCGTCGCTGGTCCAGATCGTGGAGATGACGATCAAGAAAGTGAGCCCGACACTGTTCCGCGAGCTGGGCATCTATCTGCCGCTGATCACCACCAACTGCGCGATTCTCGGGCTCGCCATCTTCCAGACCAGCCGGGGCTATGGTTTCCTGCAAGGGTTCGCGTTCGCGCTGGGGGCCGGGCTCGGCCTCACGCTCGCGCTGGTGCTCATGGCCTCGATCCGCGAGCAGACGGAGCTGGCGGACGTGCCTGCCATCGCGCGCGGCACCGCGCTGGTGCTGATCATCGCCGGGAGCCTGTCGCTGGCCTTCATGGGCTTCGCCGGGCTGCTGAGTGCGGGATGAGCGTGCTGGTCGCGATCCTCGCCTGCGCCCTGCTGTTCGTGGGGTTCGGCCTGCTCGGCGCACGCCGCGCTTGTTCGTCGGATTGTGGCGCGTGCGGGCGCTCGTGCCAAAGAAGGGAAGGCAGTCATGGACACGATTGAGGCGGGCGCTCGAGCGTGGCCGAGCCGCCGCGAGGTGCTGGCCCTGGGGCTCGGCGCCTTCGTCGTGCTGGCGCTGCCCTGGCGCCGGGCGCACGCGCGCCTGGTCCGCCGGACCGTCCCGGTCATGGGAACGATCGCCGAGCTGGCGGTCGTGCACCGGGACGCGCGCTACGCGCACGGCGCGCTCGACGCGGCCGCAGCGGAGCTGCGCCGCGTCGAGCGCGCCATGACGCGCTTCGATGCGGGCTCGGAGGTCGGACGCGCGAACCGGCACGCGGCAGCGGACGCCGTCGCGATCGGACCGGCCACCGCGTTCGTGCTGGCCGAGGCGCTGCGCTGGGCCGAAACCAGTGACGGAGCGTTCGATCCCTGTCTCGGCCGCGCCGTGGAGCTGTGGGACGTGACGCACCGCCACC
>JACQPS010000301.1 GCA_016207445.1 Gemmatimonadota bacterium
CATGCGCAGCAGCGCGGTGGAGAAGGTCTTCCCCTGCGCGTCCGTCATGAGCGACATGGTGCCGCCGCCGCCCAGCGCCTCGTGCAGCAGGAAATTGAGCGCGTGCAGGTTGGGCAGCTCGAAGCGCTCGACCCGGCCCTTCACCATCTCGCCGAAGTGCGCCCGGACGCGCTCCGGCGTGAGCAGCTCGAGCAGGAACGGGTAGTACTCCGGCCGGCGGGCGATCACGCCGATGTTAACGGTATCCCCTTTGTCGCCCGAGCGCGCGTGGGCGAGGCGGAGCAGCGGCACGCGCGGCATGCTAGGCCTCCGTCACTTCCACCCTCAGGTTCGGCTCGATCTCGCGCCGGTCGATGAGCGCGGGCCAGTACGCCACGATCTCCTCCACCTTCGGCCGGCCGCCCGCGAACCCCGTCACGGTGGGCGGGCCGCTCAGGATGAGCGGTGCGATCTCGCGTGTGAACCGGTCCACGGCCGCCCGGTTCTCGCTGCGCACCGCGATGCGCAGCTCGACCTCCGGCAGGTCCGCGGGCGGCGGGCCGGCCAGCGGCCCGTGCGTCGCGTTCCACCCCACGAATTCGGTGCGCACCTCATCGAAGCGCAGCCCCAGCCGCTCGAGCCGTTCCCGCACGATCCGATCCGCGGCCTGCGCCTTGGCGATCGGGTCCGGCCAGCCGTAGACGAGCGTGCCGATCGCCTTGTAACCGGCCTGGTACGAGATCGAGACCTTCAGCTTGTCCGTGGGCGGGCGGCCTTTGACGCCGCTGACGTGCACGCGGTCGTGTCCCGCATCCTCCAGCCGGATGGTGGTGAAGTCGGCGATGACGTCCGGCGTGATGTAGTCGCGCGGATCGCCCAGCTCGTACAGCACCTGCTCGCTCACGATCGCGGGCGTGACCCGTCCCCCCGTGCCGTCGTGCTTGGTGACGACGAAGCTGCCGGCGGGCGAGGCCTCGATGATCGGGTAGCCGACGTCGGCCAAGTCGGGGACGCTCTGCCAATCGACCAGCGAGTTGCCGCCCGAAGCCTGTGCGCCACACTCGTTGATGTGTCCGGCCACCACGCCCGCCGCGAGCTGGTCGTACGCGTCCGGCGCCCAGCCGAAGGCGTAGACCATGGGCGCGTACGTGAGCGCGGTGTCCGTGGAGCGGCCCGTGATGACGACGCTGGCGCCCTTCTCCAGCGCGGCCACGATCGGGCGCGCGCCGAGGTACGCGTTCGCGCTCTGCACGCGCTCCAGCACGTCCGCGAGCGGCCGGCCCGTGTCCATGTTGCGCAGCTCGTGGCCGCGCTCGATCAGCTCCGCGAGGCGCGGCAGGATGTCATCGCCGATGACGACGCCGACCCGCACCCGTCCCGCCAGCCCCGCCTTCCTCGCCGCGAGCAGCACCGCGTCCCGGCACGCCTCGATGTTCACGCCGCCCGCATTCGCGATCACGCGGATGTTCTGGTTCGCGCAGTCGGGAAGGATCTCCCCCATGAGCGGCACGAAGTCGCGGGCGTACCCCTCAGCGGGGTTGCGCGAGCGCTGCTTCTGGAGGATGGACATGGTGACTTCGGCGAGGTAGTCGAGCATGAGGTAGTCGATGGGGCCGCGGCGCACCTGCTCGATGGGCGCGTCCAGCCGGTCGCCCCAGAAGCCCTGGCCGCTGGCGATGCGAATCGCGGAGGAGTTTTTCACGGATCGGAAGATACGAGGAGGTGCGCGAGACTTCAAAGGCGGATCCGGCTATCGTGGCGCCCCAACCGTCTTACCATCTCACGCGGAGACGCGGAGGCGCGGAGGATGAGAGACATCGATGAGATTACGGGGGAGATCGTCGATGCAGCGGTGAAGTTGCACATGCGGCTGGGGCCGGGGCTGCTCGAGTCGGTCTACCACGTCCTGCTGGCGAAAGAGCTCGAGCGCCGTGGTCTCGCGGTCGAGCACAACAGGCCCGTCGAGTTCGAGTTCGACGGGGTGGTATTCAAGCAGGGGCTGCGCGTCGATCTTCTGGTGGAAGGGCTAGTGGTAGTGGAGATCAAGTCAGTCGAGAATCTCGCCCCCGTGCATTGGAAGCAGGTCCTCACCTACCTGCGGCTTCTCGGCCTGCCCGTCGGACTTCTCATCAATTTTGGCGCGGCTACGATGAAGGAGGGCCTCCATCGGGTCGTCAACCGCTACGAACCCTCCGCGTTTCCGCGTCTCCGCGTGAACTCGCCGGCACCAGCAGGGAACTCGTGAGGCCCCGAAGCTCCTCCCCGAGCCGGTACGGATCCCGGCACACCTGAAATTCCCAGCGGCCAAGCTGACCCCAGTTGTTGACGGCCGCCACCCAGCGCCGAGCTGCCTCGTGCTTTGCCCGGTCCTCGTTGCTCTCATATCCCTTGATCTCGAGCACGAGCGTCACGTCATTCCGTAGCTTCACGAGAAAGTCGGGGAAATAAGCGCGCGCAAGGCCCTGGTGCTCGTACGGGATGACCAACTCGAGGTGGTCGTTGCGCGCATAAGCCACGACGTCCTCACATGCTTCGAGCGCGAACGCCGCCGCCTGCTCCCATGAGCCGGTATCCGCCGCGACCTGATTGACGTGGCTCTTCCGGGTCGCGAAGCACGGCTTCACCGTCTTGAAGTCCACCACGGACGTGTCGCCGATCGGCCGGTAGCGATTAAGCAGCGGCAACAGCGGCGGCTCGCCCGACCCCTCGTCGGGGCGGATCGCGGTGAAGATGCGCTCGGCGATTTCTCCGGCGTAGCGCTCGAGCCCGATCTCACGCGGATCGAGCCCGCGGAAGTCGATGCGCGTGGCCACGTACTCCTGCACCAGCCGGAACGCCTGCGGAAACAGGATGTGCGCGGAAACCGCGCGCTTGCGCTGCCCGTCCGCTGCCACGAGCAGCCGGCGCACGATCTCCCTCGCGATCTCGAATTCGATCGTCTGCAGGTGCGTGCTCGCGTAGTAGGCAGCCCGGTCCTGCTTCTCCGTCAAGAACCCGCCGGCGAGCGAGGGCGGTCCGGTAGGCAGGCCCACCTGCGGCATCACGAAAACCGCCTGCGGCGCCTGGACCGGGTCGAGCTCGAGCGGCTCGATGCCGGCCACATCGGCCGTGATCGCCCCCGTGCGCAGTGCGAACGCATACCCCTCGACTACGGGGAAACGGATGCGCAAATCTGCTCGCTCGGGGAGCGAGTGCACATAGAAGCGCGGTCGGTCGTCCGGCGCCGGCGCCTTCGGCTCGCGGCCGCGGAACGGGATCAGCGAGAAGGGGACGCCGTAGACGTCGACATACTCCTCGGTGAGCAGACCCGTCTCGGGCTCCGGCACATAGTCCATGCGGCGCAGGCCGCGGCCGACGACCTGCTCGCACAGGAGCTGGCTGCCGAATGCGCGTAGGCCGAGAATGTGCGTGACGTTGTTCGCATCCCAGCCCTCCGAGAGCATCTGGACCGAGATCACGCAGCGGACTTGCTCGCCCGGCTGTCCCGGTTTGCCGACCGTCGCCACGATCTCGCGGAGCTGCTCGGCCGCATCCGCGCGGGTCACGCCCTCGACGCGCGACTCCGCCTCCTGAAGCAGCTTGCTGTCGATGCGGATGGTGCGCAGGGGGTGCTCGGGCGTATTGGAGAAGTACTCGGGGAAGATTTCACCGCGGCCGTAAGCGATCCGCATCTTCTTGCGCTTGCGCCGCGACGTTACCGACGACTCCTCGCCGCCCTCGCTCTCCTCGTCGATATCGTCGTCCTCGACCTCGACCATCTGCTCGCCCGAGATCTTGCGGAAGAACAGCTCGGCGATATCGGTATTGTCGCAAACAATGATCAAGACGGGAGGAGTCCGGTCGATGCCGGGCGCGGACGACGCCTGGATCTGCTCGAAGCGCTCCTTCCACTGGCTGGCGAGCGTGACCAGCGCGTCCTCGGCCTCGCGCCAGATGACCTCGGGCTTCGGTTTGCCGCCAGGCAACCGTTCGCCCCGGACGAGGTCGTCCGTGATGTGACGCCAGAGCGCAAAGTAACGTGGGATCGGGTTGCCGCTGGATTCAGCGACCGGCAGCCGCGGGATCTTCACAATGCCCGCTTCGATCGCGTCGACCAGGCCGAAGTCGCTGACCAGCCACGGGAACGGCGTGCCTTCGTCGTGACCGCTGCCCGCGATGTAGAACGGCGTGGCGGACAGATCCGTGCAGAAGGCGACGCCGGCGCCGGCGTTGATCCGGTCCAAACCCTCGACCCACACGGTGGCTTCCTCGCGCTCCTCCTTTGCCTCCTTCGCGAGCCGCTCCTCCTCAGGGAGCGGTGCAGGCCGGTAGGCGTGATGCGCTTCGTCGTTCAGAACGAGGATCGGGCCGCGGTCGTAGAGGTCGCCGAGCACGCGCCGCCCGAAAGCTTCCGGCCCCTCCGCGCCTTTGTTCACCACGGCATAGGTGCGCCCGCCCTCGGTTTGCGGCGACTCGGGCAGAAAGCGGTGCCAGTTCTCGACCACCACGCGGCTTTCTGCAGCTCGGGCATGAGTGCCGGCGGCAACAGCTCGAAGGCCTGATAGTAGTTTCCTGTGTACTCGGGCCGAAGAACCTGGAGCCGCTCCTTGATCGTCAGGTTCGGGC
>JACQPS010000311.1 GCA_016207445.1 Gemmatimonadota bacterium
CTCAAGGCATGACAGGCAACGGATCCAAGCCGAGGCTCCAGATCCACTACGAGACGGTCGTGCGGCCGAAACTCCTCCAGGAGTTCGGCTACAGGAACCTGCACCAAGTTCCGCGCCTCCTGAGGATCGTGGTGAACGCCGGGCTCGGCGAGATGGCGCAGTCCGCGAAGTTGCTGGAATCCGTGGTGGACGAGCTGGCGGTGATCACGGGGCAGAAGCCGGTTGTGAGTCGTGCGCGGAAATCGATCGCGGGGTTCAACCTCCGGCAAGGGATGCCCGTGGGGGTGAGCGTGACCCTGCGGCGCGTGCGGATGTACGAGTTCCTGGATCGGCTGCTGAACGTCGCGACGCCGCGGATGCGCGACTTCCGCGGGTTCCCGACCCGGTCCTTCGACGGGCGGGGCAACTACACGCTCGGGATCAAGGAGCAGATGGTCTTTCCCGAGATCGATTACGACAAGGTCGTGAAAATCCACGGCATGGACATTGTGATCGTGACCACCACGGACAAAGACGACGAGGCCCTCGCCCTGCTGCGGGAGATGGGTATCCCCTTCCGCGGGGAAACGCCGGTCGTGGTGGGCGGCGCGGAGCTCCCGGGCGCGGCCTGAAGCGGACGCGCGCGAGCGACGGCCGGGGCGAGCGAGAGGACGCATGGCACGGAAAGCATTGATCGAGAAGGCGAATCGGAAACCCAAGTTCGGCGTGCGTGCGCGGCACCGTTGCGGCCGTTGCGGCCGATCGCGCGGGTTCCTGCGCAAGTTCGGCATGTGCCGGATCTGCTTCCGGGACATGGCCCTGAAAGGGGAGATCCCGGGAGTGAAGAAGGCGAGCTGGTGAAAGAGGAGAAGAAGTCGAGATGATGACGGATCCGATTGCCGACATGCTCACGCGCATCCGCAACGCGGCGCAGGCGAAGCGGAAGCGTGTGGACATGCCGGTCTCGAAGCTGAAGACGGAGATCGCCCGCATCCTGAAGGAGAGCCATTTCATCCACGATTACAAGGTCCTGGATGACGGGCGGCATGGACAGCTGCGCCTCTACCTCAAGTACTACCAGGACCGGCCGGTCATCCGGCACGTGCAGCGCGTCTCGCGGCCGGGTCAGCGGAAGTATGCCGGCGTGAAGGAGCTGCCGCGCGTCCGCGGCGGCCTCGGCATGGCGATCGTTTCCACGCCGCAAGGTCTGCTCACCGACCAGCAAGCGCGCGCGCGCAACATCGGCGGCGAGATCCTGGCGGTCGTCTGGTAGCTGGAGAGACGAGCGATGTCACGCGTAGGGAAGAAGCCGGTCGCGATTCCGAAGGGCGTTACGGTCAGCGTGGACGGCTCCACCGTGCGGGTCAAGGGCCCGCGCGGGGAGCTGGCGCATACGTTCCCCGCCGAGATGCGGATCCACGTGACGGATGGACGCGTGGTCGTCGACAGTCCCGGTGAGGCGAAGTCGCAGCGGGCGCTGCATGGGCTCACGCGCGCGCTGATCAACAACATGGTGCTCGGGGTGACGCAGGGCTACCGCAAGGCGCTGGAGATCGTGGGCGTGGGCTACCGCGCGGAGAAGCGGGGGAAGAAGCTCGTGCTCAGCGTCGGGTTTTCGCACCCCGTCGAATACCCCGAGCCCGCAGGGATCACGATCACGACGCCGGCGCCGACCGCGATCGTGGTCGAGGGAGCCGACAAGCAAAAGGTCGGGCAGGTGGCCGCAGAGCTCCGCGCCGTGCGGCCGCCCGAGCCGTACAAGGGGAAGGGGATCCGCTATCAGGGCGAGCACGTGCGGCGCAAGGCCGGCAAGACGGGCGCGAAGGCCTGATCGGGCCCGAAGCGACGGGGATTAGCGATTGCGGCAAAGATGGCGATATGAAGACGAGCGCGAAGCGTAGAGAGACGCAGCGACTGCGGCGGCACCGGCGGGTGCGGCGGAAGATCAGCGGAACAGCCGAACGGCCGCGGCTGGTCGTGCACCGGTCCTCCAAGCACCTTCAGGCCGAGGTCGTGGACGATACGAGCGGGCGGGTGCTGGCGGCGGCATCCACGCTCTCGTCGGAGTTGCGGAAGCTCCGGGCCGAGGAGAAGACGAACAAGACGGCACTCAGCAAGGCGGCCGGTCAGCTGGTGGCGGAGCGCGCCCGGGCCGCCGGCGTCACGCGCGTCGTGTTCGACCGGGGCGGCTATCTGTACCACGGGCGGGTCGCGGCCTTCGCCGCGGGCGCTCGCGAGGCTGGGCTGGAATTCTGAGTGGGGAACAGGGATCAGGCGTCAGGGGTCAGCGGACCAAGCGCCGCTCCTGCCTGACCCCTGGCCCCTGACCCCGGATCCCTTGGAGTAAGAGGAATGGCAACACAGGCGAGAGAGCACCGCGGCACGCCGCGCCGGGGACGGGCCGAATCCGACCTGGTCGAGAACGTGATCTTCGTGAACCGCGTCGCCAAGGTGGTGAAGGGCGGCCGGCGGTTCTCGTTCACGGCGCTGGTCGCGGTGGGCGACCGGGACGGCCGGGTCGGCGTCGCCCTCGGCAAGGCGAAGGAAGTCTCGGAGGCCATCCGCAAGGGGCTCGAGCACGCGCGCCGCAACATGGTCGAGGTGCCGGTCGTGGAGGGCACGATCCCGCACGAGGTTCTGGGGAAGCACGGTGCCGGGCGCGTGCTGCTCAAGCCGGCGCGGCCGGGGACCGGCGTCATTGCCGGCGGCCCGGTACGCGCGGTGCTGGAGGCCGCGGGCGTAACGGACGTGCTCACGAAGAGTCTGGGGTCGAACAACGCGATCAACATGGTGCGCGCCACCATGGACGGGCTGAACGAGCTGGTCACGCCCGATCAGATCGCGGCGGAGCGCGGGGTTTCCGTAGAGGAGCTGGGGGTGCGGCGTGGCTACTAGAGCGACGACCGCGAAGCGAACCACGCGCAAGAAGGCCGGCGAGCAGCCGCACCTGCTGCGGATCACCCAGGTGCGCAGCGGCATCGGCCGGCCGGAGAAGCACCGCGCCACGCTGCGCGCGCTGGGGCTGCGGCACCAGCGCTCGGTCGTGCAGAAGGACACGCCGGCGATCCGCGGCATGATCTTCCAGGTGCAGCACCTGGTCAGGGTGCAGGAGCTGGAGAAGCAGGCGACGGCGCCCGAGGAGCCGACATCGCGGGCGCGCACGCGCAAGGCCGCGGACGCATAGACGATTCGAGTGACGGCAGCGAGACAGTCATGGCAGATCTGAGCAGCCTGCGCCGCCCGAAGGGCGCTCACCGCAGCGAAAAGCGGTTGGGTCGCGGTCCGGGATCGGGGCTCGGCAAGACCAGCGGGCGGGGGCACAAGGGTCACAAGGCCCGCACGGGCGGGCAGACGAATCCAGGCTTCGAGGGCGGCCAGATGCCGCTCCGGCGGCGCCTGCCCAAGCGCGGCTTC
>JACQPS010000304.1 GCA_016207445.1 Gemmatimonadota bacterium
ATGCGCACCGGATACTTGCTCACGCCGGCCAGCACACGCAGCTCCCCGAGCTGCTTGTCTCGCGCCGCATCCCCGTCTCCGTGCATCATCGCCGTGAAGCGGTCGGCGAGCTGTTTTGCCTCCTCGACCGTCTTCCCCTTCAGCACCTGCGTCATCATGGAGATGGACGCCTGCGAGATCGAGCAACCCTGCCCGTCGAAGCGGGCGTCCGCGATGCGGCCGTGGCCGAGGCGAAGGCGGAGCACGACGTCGTCGCCGCAGGCAGGATTGTTCATGTGCACACGCGCGGTGGCGTCCGGCAGCTCGCCCTTGTTGCGGGGCCTCTTGTAGTGGTCGAGGATGAGCTCCTGGTAGAGCGAGCCCAGGGGCGGCGTGGAACGGTCGATGGTCAACGGCGCCTACCCGAAGATGCCGCCGACCACGTCCAGGCCCTGCACGAGGTGGTCGATATCCTCCGGCGTGTTGTACAGGTAGCAGGAAGCCCGCGTGGTCGCCGGCACGCCCAGGCGCCGCATGAGCGGCTGCGTACAATGGTGCCCGGCCCGGACGGCGATCCCTTCCGCGTCCAGGATCGTGGCGGCGTCGTGCGGGTGCACGCCCTCCAGCCGGAACGAGAACACAGCCGTGCGCGCACCGGCCACGCGCGGGCCGAACAGGTGCAGCCCCGGCACCTCCGCGAGCCGATCGAGCCCGTGCTGCACCAGCGTCTGCTCGTGCGCCCACAGCGCCTCGTGACCGATGCCCTCGAGGAACTCGATCGCCGTGCCCAGCCCGATCGCGCCCACCACGTTCGGCGTGCCCGCCTCGAACTTCTGCGGCGGCGGCGCATACGTGGAGCGCTCGAGCTCCACCACGTCGATCATCTCCCCGCCGCCGTGATACGGCGGCATCGCCTCGAGCAGCTCGCGGCGCGCCCAGAGCGCGCCGATGCCCATCGGGCCGCACATCTTGTGGCCCGAGAGACAGTAGAAGTCGCACCCGAGCGCCTGCAGGTCCAGCTTCAGGTGCGGCGCGCCCTGCGCGCCGTCCACCAGCACGCGCGCGCCCACCCCGTGCGCGCGCTCACAGATCTCCCGTACCGGGTTGATCGTGCCCAGGGCGTTCGAGACGTGCGCGAGCGCCACGATCTTCGTGCGCGCAGTCAGCAGTGCATCGAGCTGGTCGAGTCGAAGCCGCCCCTCCTCGTCGATGTCGAGGTAGCGCAGGCGCGCGCCCGTGCGCTGCGCCACGAGCTGCCACGGCACGATGTTGGAATGGAGCTCGAGGATCGAGAGCTGGATCTCGTCGCCCGGCTGGAGGTTCGCGCCGCCCCAGCTCGAGGCCACCAGGTTCACCGCCTCGGTCGTGCCCCGGGTGAAGACGATCTCGGAGACGTCGGCCACGTTGAGGAAGCGGGCGACCGCCGCGCGCGCCGCCTCGTAGCGATCCGTCGCACGGCGCGCCAGCTCGTACATGCCGCGGTGCACGTTCGCGTTGTCGTGCCGGTAGAAATCGGCGACGGCATCGATGACCACGCGCGGGCGCTGCGCCGTCGCCGCGCTGTCCAGATACACGAGCGGCCGCCCCTGCACGTGCTGCCGCAGCGCGGGGAACTCGTCCCGCAGCGCGGACACGTCCAGAAGGGTCGGCGTCGCCATGCTGCCTCCGCTACCGTTGAGCGGCCACGTAGATGTCACTGCCTTCCACCCTCACTTCATAGATCTTCAACGGCCGGATCGCCGGGAGCGCCAGCACCCGGCCGCTGGGCACGTCGAAGCGCGCGCCGTGCCAGGCGCAGGTGAGGGCGCCGCCCTCGAGCTCACCCGCCGAGAGTGGAAAATCGCGGTGCGTGCAGTTGTCCTGGAATGCATAGACTTCGCCATCGACGTTCGCGAGACAGATGCGCCGGCCCCCCACCTCTACCCCGAGCAGACGCCCCGGCGGCACGTCCTCCACCGAAGCGACGCGCACGAACTCCCCGGCCACCATCCTCAGCCGATCTTCTCCTCGATCGCCCGGCGTAGCTCCTCCGCCACGCCCGGCAGCGGCAGCCGGTCCAGCACTTCGCCGAAAAAGCCGAAGACCACGAGCCGCTCGGCGTCGTGCAGGGGCACCCCACGGCTGCGGATGTAGAACAGCTCCTCCTGATCGAGGTGGCCGACGGTGGCCGCGTGCGAGCAGCGCACGTCGTCGGCTTCGATCTCCAGGTTGGGGAGCGACGTCGCCTCCGCCTCACCCGAGAGGATCAGGTTCCGATTGGTCTGGTACGCGTCCGTGCGCTGCGCCCGCGGATGCACCTTGATCAACCCGCGGAACACGCTGCGCGCACGGTCCCGGAGCGCTCCCTTGTACAACAGATCGCTGGTCGCGTGCGGGACCACGTGGTCCTGCCGCGTATTGTGGTCGAAGTGCTGGTCGCCCCGCGCGAAGTAGAGGCCGAGCATGTCGCTGCGCGCGCCCGGGCCCTCGAGCGACGTGGCCAGATCCACGCGCGCGAGCGAGCCGCCCAGGTTCACGACCAGCGTGTCCACGTGCGCGTCCCGCCCCACGAGCGTCCGCTGCATGCTCACGTGCCGGACCCCCGCGCCCCAGCGCTGGAGTGCCACGTACTGCACGTGCGCCGCCGCGTTCGCGTACACCTCCACCACGCCGCAGGAGAACGCGGCCGCCGCGAGATCCGGCGAGGCGAACTCCTCGACCAGCGCGACGTGGCCGCCATCCTCGACGATCACCAGCGTACGCGGCAGCACGGCCAGGCCCCCTGCACGCAGCCAGCGCACGATCCGGATCGGCTGCTCGACGTGCACGCCGCGCGGCACGTACAGGAACAGACCCCCGTTCCAGAG
>JACQPS010000039.1 GCA_016207445.1 Gemmatimonadota bacterium
CCTATAGCGTTGCCGTCCGGCGCATGGCGCAGCGCGTCTTTTTCGTGAGCTCGACCGGACGCGTCACCTACGGCGGCAGGTACGCCGGGGCCAGCCGCTCCGTCGGCATGGTCGTGCGCACGCTGAATCTGGGCCTTCAGACCGACATGGCCGTGCAGATTTACGGCGGCCTCGAGGTCGGGGGAAACGCCACCGTCACGGGCATGGATGAGTACCCCAGCAACTGGGCGAACTGCCCAGCCGCCTCGGGCAGCCAGAAGGCGGTGGTCGCCAAGGACACCAGCCTGGTCTACACCAGGGGTGGCGGCCAGATCGTCGGCAATCCGGCAGAGACCCAGGACACCAGTCTAAACGCCCAGGATTTCCTCCAGTACGGCGATGTCAGCTTCGACGAGCTCAAGGCCCTGGCCGAGAAGGTCTATCCGGCGGGCGTTACCGTGAACAACACCGCTCCGGCGCTGACGCAGGATGGCCGCTGCGACAAGAGTGTACGGGAGAACTGGGGCGCCCCCACCGACCCCACCAGCCCCTGTCACTTCTACTTCCCGATCATCTATGCACAGGGCAACCTGACCATCAGCTCCAGCTCTTCGGGGCAAGGCATCCTGCTCGTCGAAGGCGACCTGAAGATCGCCGGCGGGTTTCAGTTCAACGGTCTGGTCATCGTCAAGGGCACGTTCGAGACCGGCAGCGGCAACGCCCAGGTCAACGGCAGCGTCATCGTGTATAGCGGCGGCAGCCTCGGCGTCAGCACCATCAGCGACCTGACCGGTACGCCGATCGTCAGTCTGGGCACCTGTGCGATCAAACGGGCCGAGGAGTACAACACAGCTGTTTCCCGCGCCATCCCCCTCAGCACCCGGGCCTGGATCGACCTCTCCGGCGCGGGAACCTCAAGCAACTGAACTCTTGACAGCCCATGAGGTAAAGTGCAATCTTAGCTTCCCGCATAGAACGCCTTCCGCCTTAAGAACTTGGCGCGCTAATGCAACTCTTTGCACGCAGCAAGGTGTCGGCCGGGCTGGATATCGGCAGCGGTTTTGTGAAGCTGGTCGTCATTGACCACTCCAAAGCCCAACCGGAGATCGTCAGGGTGGTCATGAATCCCCTGGTGCCCGACGCCATCGTGGAAGGCGAGGTCATGGACCCGGTGCTGGTCAGCGAGACGCTCCGCACCGTGGCCCAGAGCGCGGGGCTGAAGAAAAAGGATGTGATCGCCGCGGTCGGCGGCCACGACGTCATCATCAAGAAGATTCAGATGGACCGGATGAGCGACGCGGATGCGCGGGAGGTCATCCGGTGGGAAGCGGAGCAGCACGTTCCGTTCGACATGGAGAGCGTGCAGCTCGACTTCCAGATCCTGGATCCCGATGCGGACGCCCCACAGATGGCGGTGTTGCTGGTGGCGGCGAAGCGAGATCTGGTGGAGAACCGGATGAGTCTGTTGTCGGACGCGGGGCTCACGGCGGCAGTCATGGATGTGGATGCGTTCGCGCTGCACAACGCGTTCGAGCAGAACTACCCGGACGCGCAATCGGGTCTGGTGGCGCTGGTGAACGTGGGACACGAGACCACGAACGTGAATCTGCTGGACGACGGCATCCCGGTGCTGGTGCGGGACATCCCGTTCGGCTGCCGGCGGTTGCGCGAGGCGCTGCAGCGCGAGCGCGGCGTCACGGCGGACGAGGCCGAGACGATTCTGCAAGGGAAGGGGAACGGCGTGGACCTGCGCGCCTTCGTGGCGGACCGCGTGGACGAGCTGGCCGTGGGCATCGAGCGCGCGGCCGCGTTCATGACGGCGCAAACGGGGGGAACCGAGGTGGGGCGCGTCTTTCTGTCGGGTGGCGGGGCGCGGGTGAGTGGTCTGGTGGACGCGCTCGGCAACCGGTTGGGCGTCCGGACCGAGGTGACGAATCCGCTGCAGCGTGTGGGTGTGCGGCCGGAGGTGGGCGAGTCGATCGCCCTGGACGAGGTGGGTCCCATGCTGATGCTGGCGGTGGGCCTCGCGCTGCGCGTCTGGTGAGCGGCGGCGGAGTCGGCCGTGATCGAAATCAACCTGGTTCCCGGCTCTACGCGGCGCGCCGCCCGGAGGAAGGCCAAGGTCTCCCTCCCGGCCATGCCGAAGTTTCTCCAGGCGCTGCCGCTGAACCGTTGGATGGCGCTCGCGGTCGCGGGGCCGGTGCTGAGCCTGGCGCTCATTGCCTGGCTGTTCACGAGCACGCGCGGCCGCACGGGTGAACTCCAGGCGCAGATCGACCAGGCGGTGCAGGATTCCGCGCGCTATGCCGGGCTGATCGCGGCCAACGAGAAGCTGATGGCGAAGCGCGATACGATCGCGCAGAAGCTCCAGGTCATCCAGGAAGTGGATGCCGGCCGGTACGTGCTGTCGCACATCCTGGACGAATTCAGCCGGGCGCTGCCGCAATACACCTGGTTGCAGGACATCGCGCAGATCGACTCGGTGCCCACTTTCCGGGTCGAGGGGCAGACGGGCAGCATGTTCGCCCTGACGGAGTTCATGAAGAATCTGGAGGCCTCCCCCTTCCTGCGCGGCGTCGACCTGGTGTCGACGTTGCTCGTGAAGGCCGAAGAGGGGGGCAAGCCGGTCCACCAGTTCGTGCTGCAGGCCGCGTACGAAGAGCCGCCGCCCGGGCTGGTCGAGACCGTGCCGCTGTTCGCGGCCGAGAAGGAGCAGTGACATGGCCCTGCTGCCCACCGATCCCAAGCAGCGCAACCTGATGCTGATCGGGGTGCTCGGCCTGATCGTTCCGGCGGGCGCGTACAGCTACCTGGTGCACGGGAAACAGAAGGCCAAGGTCGCCGAGCTCGAGTCGCGCTACGAGCAGCTCGAAACAAAGAATGCGCAGGCGCGCGGCCGCGCGGCACAGGGCGGGCCCGATCTCCAGAAGAAGCTCGCCATCTTCGAGCAGCACATGACCCGGCTCGAGCAGCTGATCCCGAGCGGCGAAGAGGTTCCCGAGCTGTTGCATGCGATGGCGCTGCGTGCGCAGGAGACGAACGTCGAGGTCGGGCGGCTCCGTCCCGACCTGGCGACGCCCGGCCCGTTCTACACCAGGCAGACGTACGAGGTGGTCGTGATCGGCGCCTATCACGATATTGGCCGGTTCCTCGCGGCGATCGGTTCGCTGCCGCGCATCGTCACGCCCATCGAGTTGCAGGTCGGCTCGCCGCGCAAGGAGACGGACCCGAAGACAGGCGCCCGGCGGCTGGAGGCGACCTTCAAGATCAAGACGTATGTGCTGCCGTCTCCGACGCCGGCGGCCCCACCGGCACCGGCCAGTGCGCAGACCTGAGTTGCTGCTGCTGGTTCTCGCGCTGCTGCTGAGCGCGTCCGCGCTCGCGGCGCAGGAGGCGGCGCCCGCGCCCGCACCAGGCGCCGCGCCGCCCCCGCCGCCCCCGCCGGCGCCGCGCGCGGATCCGAAGCTCGTCTTCGAGCGGGAGGTCTTCCTGTACCCGGGCGAGAACCGGCGCGACCCGTTCACGTCGCTGGCCAGCGGCGGAGAATTGGGTCCGCGCTTCGAAGACCTGGCGCTCCGGGGTATCATCTATTCGCCCGCGCCGGGCGAGAGTGTCGTGCTCCTCGCCGATGCGCGCGGGAAGATCTATCGCGTGCGGCAGGGGGCCGTGGTGGGGAACTCGCGCGTGCTCGAGATCGGCCGTCTCCGGGTGCTCTTCGCCGTGGAGAATTTCGGCATCGTGCGCCAGGAGTTGCTGGAACTCAAGCGTAAGCCACTGGAAGGAATCAAGGGATGATCCCCATCGCCATGCTGCTGTCGGTCGCCCTGGCCGGGCTCACCCAGGTCCGGGCGCTCAGCATTCAGCCGGTGGAAGACCGGACCGAGGTCGTGATCGAGGTCGACGGCTCGGTCACGCTGCGGGACTTCCTGCTGCGCGACCCGGTCCGGCTGGTTCTCGACCTGACGGGCGCCGACCTGGCTGCGTCCCGGCAGTTCGAAGGCATCGGCCGCGGCGGCGTCATCGCCATCCGCGCGAGCCGCTTTCAACCTGGCGTCGTGCGCGTGGTGCTCGAGCTCACCGAGTCGGTCAACTACTCGGTCGAGCAGTCCGCGGGCGCGGTCCGGGTCGCCTTCCGGAATCCCGCCGGCCCGTTCGAGCCGTGGCGAGTCGACCTGAGCGGCGACCTCGCGATGAAGGCGGCACGGCCCGGAGCCGCGCCGGCACCGGCCGCCGCGACCCCGCCCGCCGCGGGCACGGCGCCGGCCGCGCAGCGGCGCATCACCGTCTACTTCCAGGAAACGCCGATCCAGGACGTGCTCGCTACGTTCGCTGAGTTCGCCGGCAAGAGCGTGGTGACGGGCCCGGATCTGAAGGGCAACGTCACGGCGGACATCCGGGACCAACCCTGGGATGTGGCGCTGGACGCGATCCTCGGCTCGCGCGGGCTCACGGCGCGCGAGCTCGAATCGGGCATCATTCGCGTGGACGAGGTCACGAAGCTGCGCGAGGCGGAAAAGGTCGAGACGCTCGTGACGCGCGAGTTCCCGATCAAGTACGTGAGCGCGGACTCGCTGGTCCAGACCGTCACGGGCATCCTCAAGACGGACAGCGCGAGCAGCGTGGTCAAGAACTCGTCCAGCAACTCGTTGCTGGTGACGGCGCGCGAGTCCGTGATGCGCGAGCGCATCGAGCCGATCATCAATCAGCTCGATGTGCGCGTGCCGCAGGTCACGATCGCGGCCAAGATCATCTTCGTGGACCGGTCGGCGATCGAGGAGCTCGGCTTCGTCTACGACATCAAGGACTCGCGCGGGACCCAGCTCAACACGGTGGTCAGCGGCTTCCAGGACTTGGACGGCGACGGCGTCCTCGAGGAAAACGAGAGGACGACCGAGAACGTCGTGCTGCTGGGCGGCGAGTCGGTCGCGGCCCTGGCCAACGCGACGGCGCGCGTCGGCAATCCGACGCTCCAGGTCGTGAGCACATTGGTGCTGGGACGTCACTCGCTGATCAGCTTCCTGGAGGCGATCCAGGACCTGCGCCTCAGCAACACGCAGGCCTCGCCCGTGATCACGACGCTCGATCACCGGGAGGCGCGGGTCCAGGTCGGCGCGGACGTGCCGATCCGTGTCGTGGAGGCGCAGGCGGGCGCCGGCGGGCAGGCCGGCTTCCCGCGCGCGCAGACGGAGACGCGCCAGACGGGTGTGATCCTGGCGGTCACGCCCCACGTGACGGGGAACCAGGTGCTGCTCGAGATTCGGGCGGAGCGCTCGTTCCCGGTGCTCGCCGGTTCGGACGTGGGGTTCGTCTTCAACACGCAAGAAACCGAGACGCAGGTCCTGGTCAACGACGGGGAAACCGTGGTGATCAGCGGCCTGACCGTCATCGAGAAGAGCGAAGCGCGCACCGGCATCCCCATCCTCATGGATCTCCCCCTGGTGGGCGCGCTGTTCCGTACCACGAGACAGCAGGAGACCAAGCAGGACCTGCTCATCATGGTCACCCCGCACATTATCCGAGAGAGTGGGCAGTAGCCCGCCCTCAGGGGAGACTCGGCACACATGCCCCAGGAAACTGCAAAGCCGCAACGACGCGTGCGCACCGGGCGACCCGTCCTGGCCTGTCTGCTCAGCTCGATCGTGCTGCTGGGTGCCTGCGAGGGCGACAACCTGTTCGGCGGAAGAGAAGATGGCGGCGGCGGCGCCCCCCAGGTCACCAGCCTGACGGTGCCGGACAGCATCCGTGGCGGAGACGTGCTGGACATCCGCATTACGGCCGCCGCTCCGCTGAAGGTCGCCAAGTTCACCGTCGCCTTCCGGCGCGCCCTGCTCAAAGACACCACCGTGACCGTGGCGACGCCGCTGACCGAGGTCACCCAGGACGTGTCGATCATCGTGCCCGACACGGCCAGGGATTCGCTGCTCGTCATCAACGTGACGGCGACGGACCAGGTCGGGAAGGTCAGCGAGATCCGGAGCGACACGGTGCGCGTGCGGGACGCGTCCGCGCCTTCGGTCACCGCCGCGATCGACTCGACCACCGTGACCGCCGGGCAGCAGGTCTCCATCAGTATCACCGCCCGGGACAACGTCGCCCTGGATTCACTCGGCTACCTCATGCTCCGGCCGCCCGACACACTGAAACGACGAATGGTGCAGGTGGCCGGGGGCCCACGACAAGACAGCCTCCTCTTCGTCGATACGATCCCTGCCGATCTGCGCCCCACGACCATAAAAATCGTGGGGCTCGCAGTAGATTTGGCCGGTGCGCGCGGCACCTCCGACTCCGTGGCCGTGAGCATCGTGGATCGCGTCCGCCCCTCGGTCACGATCCTGGCTCCCACCATCAGCGTGAGCGGCCGGGACAGCGTCGAGGTGAAGGCGCAGGTCCGGGACACGGTGGGCGTCTCCAGCGTGACCATGGTGGGCGAGGGCGTGCGAGGCGACCCGGAGCTGGGCACGGACGAGGTCATCGTGCGCTTCCGGTCGAAGGAGTTCTCGCTGCGACGGCGGGCGACCGACACGCTGCCGCGGGATACCGTGGTGCGTCGCTTCCTCCAGGCCGTGAACGACACCGTCACCGTGGATTCCGTGCGCTTCGTCGTCACCGCCCTGGACAGCGCCGGGAACTCCGGGACGGACACGACCTGGGTGCTCGTGGGCGGTCCGATCGTGCGCATCGAGAGCCCGCCCAACAACCAGTCCGTCTCCGTGGGCGGCCAGGTCGCGGTGCGCCTGAACGTCAGCGACCCCCTGGGCATCGACAGCCTGCGCGTGAACTCGACCGGTGTGTTCGCGTCGACCAAGTTCACGTTCTCGCCGGCGGCGACCGACACCACCTTCGAGACGACGCTCGCCGTGGCGACCACGACCCAGGACACCTTCCGGTTCGTCGCGCAGGCGTGGAACACGAAGGAGATCCCCGGCATCAGCGACAGTGTGTCCATCATCGTCGTGGCCACAGCGCCGAGCGACACGGAGGCGCCGACCGTCACGGTCAAATACCTGTCGCCCACGGGCACGCAGCCACGCCTGGAGCTCACCGACACGGTCCAGGTCGAGGTCGCGGCCACGGACAATACGGGCGGCTCCGGCGTCGTGCGCATCGGCTTCACCGTGCTGGCGAAGAGCACGGGTCTGCCGGACACGGTTTCCGTGAAGAGTGCAGTCGGGTCGGTCCCCATCAGCGGACTCAAGACGCAGCGCTTCACGTTGCGCGTGCGGGACATCTACACCGAGGTGAACGCGGTCTTCCCCGACACCGTGCCGTTGCCGGACAGCCTGATCCTCCACCTGCACGGGTACGCGGTGGACGACTCCGGCAACTGCGCGGTCGGCGTGGACGCCTCCGGCACGCGCCGCGCGTGCGCCACCTTCCGTGGCGTCGATACGGTGGCGACCACGGTCGGTGGCTTGCGCCAGGTGATCGTGAGCGTGGTCGGGCGGACCGTGCTCTTGCCGAGTCGCGGCACGATCGCCGACGCCGTGGTGGATACCACCTCCAGCCGGCAGCGGCTCTACCTGTCGAACTTCACCTTCAACAAGGTGGACGTGCTCGATCTGCCGGCCGACACCTTCTTCAGCACCGGCGTGCTCGTCGGTTCCCAGCCCTGGGGCATGTTCCTCAACCGGCGCCCCGATGGGACGGGCACGGACACGCTCATCGTCGGGAACTCGGGTGGCACGAACGTCTCCTTCGTGTCGCTCGCCGGGACGCCGCGCGAGGCCGTGAGCCGCAGGCTGCGTACGCCCAACACGACGCTGTACCAGCTCTCGATCTCCGTGGAGCAAGGACTCACCCGCTACACGCTGACCTTCATCGACTTCAGCGACCGACCGCAATTCGTCGCGCAGGACTCGACCGGCCGAATCATCTATTCCACGGTGCCCACGGGCTCGGCTCCGGACGGCACCATCCGCTACACGGACACCGATCCGGACAACAATCCGGCCACCGGCGACACGGCCGAGGTGAAACTGCTATTCAATGACGGGGCTGTCGAAGGGACGGATGCGGCGAGCATCGTGATTGCCAACGTGGACAGCGTCGAGACGTTCGCCACGGCGGAGCGGACCGGCTCGGATGTGATCCAGATCTGGTCGCATATTCCCGGCCGACCGAATCGGATTCTGCAAACGCCGCAGCTCCCGATCGATCAGGCGATCGATAGCCTGACGGACACCATGCGCGTGGAGCTGGGGAATCTCGGGATTCTGCGTGACAGTCTGCTCTACTTCCCGTACAGTCGGCGCGGCAAATGGAACGTCGACGAGATCGGCATGTCGGACACGACCTTCGTCTCGGCATCCGGCGACCGCGGCGTGGTCGCGTTCGGTGAGGGTGCCACGGCGCCGACCGGCCGCATCATCCTGTGGGACGCCGCGCGTGCGAGCGTCTCCGACGAGGTGAACGTCCAGGACCTGATCGGCAACGCGTCCGAGCGCGTGGTCGGCGTCGGACTGAACGTGGACGGCTCGCTGGGTGTGGCGCGCGGAGAAGGCGCGTACTTCTTCAGCCCCGACCTGCGCCTCCAGGGCATCTTCACGGAGGGCCTCGGCACCGGCGGCGCAGGGGCGGCGCTGCACCCGTTGCACCCGAACTATTTCACCGCCTCGGACACGGACCCTACCACCGTGGCGTTCATCGGGACGGGGAATCAATCGGTGAAGATCGTGGACACGATCCACTTCTTCGCGGTGGAGGAGCTGTTGATTCGCGACACCGTCGTGGGCCCCCTGCGCGCTTCGCCCGCCATGGCCTTCGATCGCGCGCGCGAGGCGGCGGCCGGGCTCACCTGCCCGGGGAGCCCGCAGTGTACGGCGGTGAAGTTGTTCGGTGTCACCTCCGCGGGTGGTGTCGTGGTGATCAACGTCAAGGAGAAGGATCTGGTGAAGCCCTGATCTGCGGCGTGGCGCACGCCGCGGCTGGACAAATCGGCACCGGCCTCTCTATATAGAGGTCGGGTCGGATGGTGGAGAGCCCGGCTTCGGCCGGGCTCTTTCCCTTGCGGGATCGAGGCGAGGATGCATTTCCGGTTTCATACGGCCGGCGAGTCTCACGGCCGAGGGCTGGTCGCCCTGGTCGAGGGCGTGCCGGCCGGTCTTTCGCTGGTCGCGGAGCGCGATATCGATATCGAGCTGCGGCGCCGGCAGGGCGGCTATGGCCGCGGCGAGCGCATGAAGATCGAGCAGGATCGCGTGGAGTTCCTCGCGGGCGTACGGTTGGGGGAAACGCTCGGCTCGCCGATCGCCATGGTCATCTGGAATCGCGACTGGGAAAACTGGAAGGCGGCCATGGCCTACGAGCCGCCGCCGCCTGGCACCGAAGCCGCGCTGCGTCGCGTCTACCTGCCACGCCCCGGCCATGCCGACCTCGTGGGCGTGCTGAAGTACGACCGGGAGGACGCGCGCGATGTGCTCGAGCGCGCCTCCGCGCGCGAGACGACCGCGCGCGTCGCAGCCGGCGCGGTGGCGAAGCGACTGCTCGCGGAGTTAGGCATCACGATCGGCAGCCACGTGGTCCGGCTGGGACCGGTCGAGGCGCGGCCGCCCGCGGAGCTGCCGGAGGACCTGAACGCAGCGGCGGATGCGTCGCCGCTGCGGACGCTCGATGCCGAGGCCGAGCAGGCCATGATCCACGCGATCGATGCGGCCCGCGAGGAAGGCAATACGCTGGGCGGCGTGTTCGAGGTGGTCGCACGCGGGCTGCCGGTCGGCCTCGGCAGTCATGTGGCGTGGGACCGCAAGCTGGACGCACGGCTGGCCGGCGCGCTCATGGCCATCCAGGCCATGAAGGGGGTCGAGATCGGCATGGGCTTCGAGGCTGCGCGCCGGCGCGGCTCGGACGTGCACGATGAGATCGAATACGATCCGAACCTGCCCCGTACCGGTGGGTATAAGCGCCGATCCAACCGCGCAGGCGGGCTCGAGGGCGGAATCACGACCGGCGCACCCCTGGTGGTGCGCGCGGCCATGAAACCGCTCTCGACGCTTATGCGCCCGCTGCGCAGCGTGGACCTGCGTACGGGCGCGCGCGCGGACGCGGTGCGCGAGCGCAGCGACGTCGTGGCGCTGCCCGCCGCCGGCGTCGTGGGCGAAGCCATGGTGGCCCTGGTGATCGCCGATGCCACGGTGGAAAAGTTCGGCGGAGACTCGCTCGCGGAGATGCGGCGGAACTTCGAGGGGTATCTGGAGCAGCTCCGGCAGCGGTCGGGGAATCTGGAGCGGCGCTCCGCCGGCCGCGGCGCCTGAGGCGTGGACCGCATCGTCCTGATCGGGTTTATGGCCTCCGGCAAGTCCACGGTGGGCCGTAAGCTGGCCGAGCTGCTCGGCTGGCGGTTTCTGGACTTCGACGAAGAGATCGAGCGACGCACCGGGCGCTCGGTCCCGCAGATCTTTCAGGAGAGCGGCGAGCCGGAGTTCCGGCGGCTCGAGGCCGCGCTCACCGCCGAGGTCGCGGCGCTGGACCGGCTGGTACTCGCGCCCGGCGGCGGCTGGATCACGCAGCCGGGCCTGCGCGCGCTGCTGCCATCCGGCAGCTTGCTGGTTTGGCTGCGCATCTCGGCCGCGGAAGCGGTCCGGCGGGCGCGGCGCGCACCGACGCACCGGCCGCTGCTCGCCGGACCGGATCCGCTCGGGCTGGCGCAGGCGCTGTTACGAGAGCGCGAGCCGTTCTACCGGCTGGCGCACGCCGTGGTGGACGTGGACGGGCGGGATCCCGATGAGATCGCCCGCCAGATTGTGGAGATGGTGAAAGACGAATGGCGCAGCGGAAGAAGCGCGGCACGCGGCTGGTGATCGTCGAGTCGCCGGCCAAGGCTCGCACGATCGGCAAATACCTGGGCACGGGCTACAAGGTCCGGGCGTCGGTGGGGCACATCCGTGACCTGCCCGAACGCGAGCTGGGTGTGGACGTGGAGCACGGCTTCGAGCCCCGCTATGTCACGATCCGGGGCAAGGGCCGCATCATCGAGGACCTGCGCAAAGAGGCGGAGCACGCGGAAGAAGTGATCCTCGCGACCGACCCCGATCGCGAGGGCGAGGCCATCGCCTACCACGTGGCCGAGCAGCTCGGCTACTCCGCCAGCGATGGCAGGAAGGACCGTCGCTTCCGCCGCGTGCTCTTCCACGAGATCACCGGCGATGCCGTGCACCGCGCCCTCGAGCAGCCGGGCACCATCGACATGCGCAAGGTCGAGGCGCAGCAGGCTCGTCGCATCCTGGACCGGCTCGTCGGCTATCAGGTGAGCCCGCTCCTCTGGAAGCCGATCCGGCCGGGGCTGAGCGCGGGTCGCGTTCAGACCGTGGCGCTGCGGCTGATCGCCGAGCGCGAGGCCGAGATCCGCGCGTTCACACCGGAAGAATACTGGTCGATCACCGCGCAGCTCGAAGAGCACGGCCAGCGCTTCGACGCCAAGCTTCACCACATCGACGGCAAGGCGTTTCGCCTGCAGAACGAGGCGGCCGCGAGGGCGGTGCTCGACGACGTGGCGGGCACGCCCTTCGTCGTCAGCGAGGTCAAGCGCCGGGAGCGGCTGAAGAACCCGCCGGCGCCGTTCACCACCTCGACGCTGCAGCAGGAGGCGGCCAAGCGGCTCGGCTTCTCCTCGAGCAAGACCATGCGCGTCGCGCAGCAACTCTACGAGGGAGTGGAGGTGGGCGACGAGGGCGCCGTCGGTCTCATCACTTACATGCGCACCGACTCGACGCGCGTCGCGCAGAGCGCCGCCGATGCCGCGCGCGCGTGGATCCGGGCCGAAATGGACGAGCGTTACCTGCCCGCCGCCGCCCGCCACTGGGCCGGCAAGCAGCAGAAGGGCGCACAGGAAGCGCACGAGGCGCTCCGCCCGACCGACGCGCGGCGGCGCCCGGAGGACGTCGCCTCGTTTCTGCATCGCGACCAGGCACGGCTCTACGAACTGATCTGGCTCCGCTTCGTCGCGGGCCAGATGACGCCGGCGGTGTACGACACGACGACGCTCGACTTCGACGTCGCCGGCCGGACCGGTCGCCGCTACCTGTTCCGCGCGACCGGATCGATCATGAAGTTCGACGGCTTCACGCGGCTGTACCGGGAGGCGAGGGAAGAGGGCGACCATCGCACGCTCGACGATCTCGCGCCGCTGCCGGTCCTGGAACGGGGCGAGCGCTGTCGCGTGCTCGAGATCGTGCCGGCCCAGCACTTCACGCAGCCGGCGCCGCGCTACAGTGAGGCCAGCCTGGTGAAGGAGCTGGAGCGGCTGGGGATCGGCCGTCCCTCGACTTACGCCCAGATCATCTCCACGCTGGTGGATCGGCAGTACGTGAAGCTGGAGCAGAAGCGCTTCCGCCCGACGCCGCTGGGCGAGACCGTGGCCCAGGTGCTCGTGCGGGTGTTCCCCACCATCTTCGACGTCGGCTTCACCAGCGAGATGGAGGCGGAGCTCGACCGCGTCGAGGAGGGCGAGTTGGCCTGGCAGCGGGTGCTCGAGGAGTTTTACCAGCCCTTCCAGGAGCAGCTGCGCGAGGGCGAGGAGAAGAGCGAGCGCATCGTGCGCGAGGTGGCGGCGGGCGACAGTGCCGGCCCGTGCCCCGAGTGCGGCCGTGAGCTCCAGGTGCGCTGGAGCCGCCACGGACGCTTCCTGGGGTGCACGGGGTACCCGGAGTGCCGCTACACGCGCCCACTGGATGAGACGGAACGCGCTCAGCCCCGGCCCACCGGCAAGCCGTGCCCGCGCTGCGGCGCCGAGCTGGTCGAGCGGCAGGGTCGGCACGGGCCGTTCATCGCCTGCAGCACGTATCCCGTATGCAAGCACACGCAGCCGATCACGATCCCGGGGCTCGTGTGCCCGCGCTGCGAGATCGGCGAGATCGGCGAGAAGCGCACCCGTCGCGGCAAGGTGTTCTGGGGGTGCACGCGCTACCCGGAGTGCGACTGGTCCAGCTGGGACCGCCCGATCCCCACGCCTTGCCCCGACTGCAGCAACCCGTACCTGGTCGCGAAGAGCAGCAAGGCGCGGGGCGAGTTCCTCAAGTGCCCGCAGTGCAAGGGGGAGTTCGCACCCGAGAGCGTCCAGGCCGAGCAGGCGTAGGAGGCATGGCGCAGCTTCTGGTCGTCGGCGGTGGCCTCGCCGGGTGCGAGGCCGCCTGGCAGCTCGCCGAGCGCGGCCACCGCGTCTCGCTCCTCGAGATGCGGCCGGCGCAGCGCACTCCCGCCCACGGCAGCGATCGGCTGGCCGAGCTGGTCTGCACGAATTCGCTCAAGAGCGAGGAACTGTCCAACGCGCACGGCCTGCTCAAGGCAGAGATGCGCGCGCTCGGCTCGGTCGTCCTCCGGGCCGCGGATGCCGCCCGTCTTCCCGCCGGCACGGCCCTCGCCGTCGATCGCGACCTCTTTTCCGCTAACATGACGGACCTCGTGACCGGCCATGCCAACATCCGGGTCGAGCGCCGCGAAATGACGACTCTGCCCGAGGGGCCCGCCATCGTCGCGACGGGGCCGCTCACTTCGGATGCGCTGAGCGAGTCGATCGCCGAGCTGCTGGGTGACGATGGCCTCGCCTTCTACGACGCCATCGCCCCGATCGTCAGCCACGACTCGATCGACCTGGGCATCGCCTTCTTCGCCTCCCGCTACGGCAAGGGTGCTGGCGAGGATTACCTGAACTGTCCGCTGAACCGGGAAGAGTACGCCGCCTTCCTTGCCGCGTTGCGCGCGGCGGATAGTTACCCGGGTCACGAGTGGGAGAACATCCCCTACTTCGAAGGGTGCCTCCCCGTCGAGGCGATGGCGGCCCGCGGGGAAGACACGCTGCGCTTCGGGCCGATGAAGCCGGTCGGGCTGTCGGATCCACGCACGGGGCGCGAGGCGTATGCCGTGGTCCAGCTCCGGCGCGAAGATCGTGCGGGTCGCATGTGGAACCTGGTCGGCTTCCAGACACGGCTGCGCACGGCTGAGCAGCGGCGCGTGTTGCGTATGATCCCCGGCCTGGCCGAGGCGGAATTCCTGCGCTACGGCTCGATCCACCGGAACACGTACCTGAACTTCCCCGGATGCCTGAGCGCGTGGGGGGCGCCGGCGAGTCGGCCCGACCTCATCTTTGCGGGCCAGCTCACAGGCGTGGAGGGGTACACCGAGTCTTCCGCTTCGGGGATCCTGGCCGGCATCAACCTGGATCGCATGGTGCGCGGCCAGGCACCGGTGGTCCCACCGGCCACCACCATGCTCGGCGGGCTGTGCCGCTACCTGCGCCAGGCCAGTCCCAGCGCGTTCCAGCCGATGAATTCGAATTTCGGGCTGCTGGATGGGCTCGATCGCGAGATCCGTGATCGCACGGGCCGCCGCGAGCTCATCGCCCGGCGGGCTCTCTTGTCGCTCGAGGCTTGGCTGCGCGAGCAGGGGATCGAGCCGATCGGCCAGCCGCTGCAGCCTGCGGGCGCGGCGGGCGCAGCGATCCTTCCGATGTCGGGCCTGCCCCGATGAGCGCCAGGCGAGCCAGCGCGGAAGGCCAGCTCCACATCTTTCTGCGCCACCTCTCCGATGGTCGGCAGCTCAGCCCCCATACGGTCCATGCCTACGCCCGGGACCTCGCGGACCTGCTGGCCTTTCTCGGCCGCTACTACGGCGGCGCGGAGTGGTCGTGGGGCGGAGTGGATCGTCTGGCGCTGCGCTCCTTTCTCGGCGAGCTGAACCGCCGTGGCCTCGCCCGCCGGACGGTGGCGCGCAAGCTCTCGGCGGTGCGCGCCCTCTACCGCTTCCTCCACCGCGAGGAGCTGGTCGAGGCGAACCCCGCGCGCCAGGTCCGCTCGCCCCGGCCGGATCGGCCGTTGCCCGGCTGGCTCAGCCGCGCCGATATCGACCGCCTCTTCCAGTTGGCCGAAGCCCGCGCATCGGAGGGCGGCTTTCATCCGGTCCGCGACCTCGCCATCCTCGAGACGTTCTACGCCACGGGAATGCGGCTTTCCGAGCTGCAGCGGCTGAATCAGGCGGATCTCGACCTGGTCGCGGACCAGGCCAGGGTGCTCGGGAAGGGGCGGAAAGAGCGAATCGTGCCGCTCGGGCGCGCGGCGGTGCGGGCGCTGCGGCGCTACGAGCCGCGGCGCCTCGAGGTGCTCGCGCGCGCACGCGGCGCCGACCGCCAGGCGGTGTTTCTGTCGCAGCACGGGCGCCGCCTCTCGACCCGCCAGCTCCAGCAGATCGTCCAGCGTCACCTCGCGCAGGTGGCGGAGGACGCCGGCGTCTCGACCCACTCGCTGCGCCACTCCTTCGCCACGCACCTGCTGGATGCCGGTGCCGATCTCCTGGCGGTGAAGGAGCTCCTCGGCCACGCGTCCCTGTCCACGACCCGCATTTACACGCACACTTCCCGTGAGCGGCTCAAACGCGTATACGATCAGGCGCACCCGCGCGCGTGACGCCCGGGAGCCCGGGTGCGGATCCGGGGTACTGGCGTGAAGGAGGTGGGATGGACCGGTTCCACGGCACGACCATCGTCGCGGTCAGACACGACGGCCGCCTTGCGCTGGGCGGGGACGGCCAGGTCACGCTGGGCGACACCGTGATGAAGAACACCGCCCAGAAGGTGCGCCGGCTCGCGGACGGTCGCATCCTGGCTGGCTTCGCCGGGTCCGTCGCCGATGCGCTCACGCTCTACACGAAATTCGAGGAGAAGCTGGTGCGCTACCCGGGCAACCTGCCCCGCGCATGCGTCGAGCTGGCCAAAGACTGGCGCAGCGACCGCTACCTGCGCCGGCTCGAGGCCTTGCTCGCGGTCGCCGACAAGAGTCACCTCTTCGTCATCAGCGGCGATGGTCACGTGATCGAGCCGGACGACGACGCCGTCGCCGCCATTGGCAGCGGCGGTGGCTTCGCGCTCGCCGCCGCCCGTGCGCTCAAGGGACACTCGAGCCTGACCGCGCCCGAGATCGTTCGCCGCGCGCTCGAGATCGCCGGCGAAATCTGCATCTACACGAACCAGCACATCACCGTGCTGGAGCTGGAGTGAATCGACGGTTCCATGGCCAGATCGCTGAGAGAGGACGAGCTGCCCCTCGACGCGCCCGAGGGCGAGCCGACGGCCGACGAGGCTGCAGCAAAGGCGCCGTACGAGCCTTCCTGGCTCGACGAGCTCACACCCCGCCAGATCGTCGCCGAGCTCGACAAGTACATCGTCGGACAGGATGCGGCCAAGAAGGCCGTCGCGATCGCGCTGCGCAACCGCTGGCGCCGCCAGCGCGTGGAGGAAGAGCTGCGCGACGAGATCCTGCCCAACAACATCATTATGATCGGACCGACCGGGGTCGGGAAAACCGAGGTGGCACGGCGCCTGGCGCGGCTGGTCGGAGCTCCCTTCGTGAAGGTCGAGGCCTCGAAGTTCACCGAGGTCGGCTACGTCGGACGCGACGTCGATGCCATGGTGCGAGATCTGGTCGACGTCGCCGTCAACATGGTGCGGGACGAGCGCGAAGCCGACGTGGAGGAGCTGGCCGCCGAGCGCGCGGAGGAGCGGCTGCTCGACCTGCTGCTGCCGCCCACGCCGGAGCCCGCCCCGCTCCGGCCGCCGGCGCCGGCGCCGGCGGGGGAGAAGGAAGCGGAGCCCCGCACCTTCGTCGTGACCCCGGCCGGCGCGGCACGGTCGCAGGGGCCGGAGCCCGCGGACGAAGCCGAGCGCCGCCAACTGGACGCACGCCGGGAGCGCACGCGCGAGAAGCTCCGAAAGCTGCTGCGCGCGGAAAAGCTCGAGGAGCGACTGGTCGAGATCGAGGTGCAGCAGTCTCCGCCCATCGAGAACCTGATGCTGCCCATGGGCGGATTCGAGGGCGTGGACTTCAACTTCGTCGAGACGCTTCAGGAAATGCTGCCCAAACGGAAGAAGCGCCGCACGGTCAGCGTGGCCGAGGCCCGGCGCGTCCTGCTGCAGGACGAGCTGGACAAGCTGGTCGACATGGACGAGGTCGTGAACGAAGCACTCGACCGGGCCGAGCAGATGGGCATCATCTTCCTCGATGAGATCGACAAGATCACAGGCGAGCGCGGCGGCATCGGCCCGGACGTGAGCCGGGAGGGTGTGCAGCGCGATCTCTTGCCGATCGTCGAGGGGAGCACCGTCCAGACCAAGTACGGCATGGTGCGCACGGAGCACATGCTCTTCATCGCGGCGGGCGCGTTCCACGTCTCCAAGCCGGCGGATTTGATCCCGGAGCTCCAGGGCCGCTTCCCGATCCGCGTCGAGTTCAAGCCGCTCACGCAAGAGGATTTCGTGCGCATCCTGCGCGAGCCCAAGAACGCACTCCTGCGGCAGTACCAGGCCCTGGTCGGCGCCGAGGGCGTGCCGCTCGAGTTCACCGACGACGGCATTCTGGAGATCGCCCGCATCGCGTACGAGGTGAACGAGCGCATGGAGAACATCGGGGCCCGCCGGCTGCACACGGTGCTGACCACCCTGCTCGAAGATGTGCTCTTCGACCTGCCGGAGGAGGGCGCCCGGCACATCCGCGTCGACGCGCGCGTGGTGCAGGAGCGGCTCAGGAGCATCGTCGAGGACGAGGACTTGAGGCGGTACATCCTTTAGGGGTCAGGGGTCAGGGAGCAGGGAGCAGGGGTCAGGGATCGGGGATCAGTCGTTCGCTGGCGTTCGCATGCGCACAGAACACCGGCAGCGCCCGGAAAACGCTGACCCCTAACCCCTGACCCCTGGACTGATCCCTGCCGTTCGGGGAACGAGACTTGCCCGACCACCGCCGCCGCGGGTAGCTTGCCGCGGCTTTTTCGTTCCCCGGCCCGTGGGCGAAGATGCGCCAGAAACGCGACTTCCTCGAGATCCCCGACTTCTCCACCGATGAGTTGTACGAGCTTCTCGCCCTCGCCCGCCGCCTGAAGCGAGGCGACTACCGCGGGCAACCGCTGGCCGGCAAGACGCTGGCCATGATCTTCGAGAAAAGCTCCACCCGCACACGCGTCTCTTTCGAGGTGGGCATGTTCCAGCTCGGAGGGCACGCCCTGTTTCTCTCCTCGCGCGACATTCAGCTCGGGCGCGGCGAGCCGATCAAGGACATGGCACGAGTCCTCGCTCGCTACGTCGACGGCATCATGATCCGAACCTTCGACCACGGCAACGTGAAGGAGCTCGCGCACTACGCGGATGTGCCCGTGATCAACGGCCTCACCGACCTCCTCCACCCCTGCCAGGTGCTGGCCGACGTCTTCACCATCCAGGAGAACTTCGGCGAGGACCTGAGCGGCCGGAAAGTTGCTTGGGTAGGAGACGGGAACAACATGGCGAACTCGTGGCTGAACGCGGCGTACCGCTTCGGCCTCGAGCTCCGGCTGGCGTGCCCCCCCGGCTACGAGCCCGACCGGGCCCTCTTCGACCGGGCAAGAGGCGCCGCCACCGTTCGCCTGACGCACGACCCCCGCGAGGCCGTGGAGGGCGCCGACGTCGTCAATACAGATGTTTGGGCCTCCATGGGGCAGGAGGCAGACGTCGAACAGCGACGCCGCGCTTTCCGCGGCTACTGCATCGACCCCGACCTTCTGCGCCTCGCCAGCGAGCGCGCCATCTTTCTGCACTGCCTGCCGGCGCATCGCGGCGAGGAGGTGACGGAAGAGGTGATCGAGGGGCCGAGCTCCCGCGTCTTCGACGAGGCGGAGAATCGGCTCCACGTCCAGAAGGCGTTGCTCGTGACGCTCATGGGCGCCTGAGCAGGAGGAAGCCATGGCCCAGGAAGCACTTCGGCAAGAGTCGGCGCCGCGCGCGCCTCGTCGCACGCCGTTATACGACGTGCACAAAGCGCTGGGCGCGAAGATCATCCCGTTCGCCGGCTTCGAGATGCCGGTGCACTATCCCTCGGGGATCGTGAGCGAGCACCGGGCGGTGCGGGAGCGAGCGGGGCTGTTCGACATCTCGCACATGGGAGAGCTGGAGGTGCGGGGGTCCGGGGCGCTGGATCTGGTGCAGTTCGTCACGACGAACGACGCCTCGCGGCTGGAGGTGGGACAGGCGCACTACTCGGTGATCTGCCAGGAGGACGGGGGCGCTCTCGATGACTGCCTGGTGTACCGTTTTCCGGACCACTGGATGCTGGTGGTGAATGCGTCCAACCAGGTGCGGGATCGGGAATGGGTGGCGAAGTACGGGCGCCGGTTCGGCGCGCAGGTGATCGATCGGTCGGCGGACACGGCGCTGCTGGCGCTGCAGGGCCCAAAGGCGCCGCAAGTCCTGTCGCGGCTCACGCGTACGGATCTCACTGGCATCCCCTACTACCATTTCGCGCAGGGTGAGGTCGGCGGCTGTCGGGCCGTGTTGAGCCGGACCGGCTACACCGGAGAGGATGGCTTCGAACTCTATGTGGCGTCAGAAGATGCGCACAGTCTCTGGAGCCGTCTGCTCGAGGTGGGGGCGCAGGAGGAGCTGATCCCCATCGGCCTGGGCGCCCGCGACTCGCTCCGCCTGGAGATGGGCTACATCCTCTACGGCAACGACCTGGACGAGAACCACACCCCGCTCGAGGCCGGCCTCGGTTGGGTCGTGAAGCTCGACAAGGGCGACTTTCTCGGCCACGACGCCCTGGCTCGTCAGAAAGAAGAAGGCGTGCGCGAGCGGCTCGTGGGCTTCACCCTCAAGGAGCGCGGCTTCCCGCGCCACGGCTACGAGGTCCGCTACGACGGCGAACCCGCCGGCGAGGTCACCAGCGGAATCCTCAGCCCCACGCTCGATCACGGCATCGGCATGGCCTACGTACCGATCGAGGCCGCCAACCCGGGCACCCCGCTCGAGGTCATCATCCGCAACCGCCTGGTCCAGGCCGAAGTCGTACGCCCGCCCTTCTACCGCGAGGGCTCGCTGCGCCGCTGAGCGGGCGACGCCGGCGACCCTTGCGGCCCGCGTCGCACCTGCCATTTTGGCGGCACCCCCGCTGCCGACAGGGGTACGTAGAGGCCGTGGAACCTATCCGCCTGGCCATTCTCACGATCTCGGACGGGGTCGTGCGCGGTGCGCGCGAGGACCGGAGCGGCGCTCTGGTCGCCGACTGGGCCAGGACGCGCGGGTACGCGCTCGCGGCACGCGCGACCGTGCCGGACGAGTCGGAGCGGATCGCGGCGGCGCTGGCGGGTTGGGCGGACCGCGGATCGGTCGACGTCGTGCTCACGACGGGTGGGACGGGTTTCACGGCGCGGGACGTCACGCCGGAAGCCACGCGCGCGGTGCTGGAGCGGGAAGCGCCCGGCGTGGCGGAAGCGGTGCGGGCGCGCGGCGCGGCCAGGACGCCGCACGCGTGGCTTTCGCGCGGCGTTGCGGGCGTCCGGGGCCAGACGCTGATCGTGAACCTGCCGGGGAGCCCGGGCGGCGTGCGAGATGGACTCGAGGTGCTCGAGGAGCTGCTGGAGCACGCCGTTCAACTGCTGCGAGGCATCGACACGGAGAAGCACGGGAGAGATGGCTGAGACGGTTCTCATCACGACGCACGATCTGGAGCCCGCGGTTCGGCTGCGGGACGCCTTCGAGGCGGAGGGGGGTCGGGTCGAGCTCCTGACGGCCGGCGAGCGTATCGCCGGCGTGGCGGAGCCGGCGCTGCTGGTTCTGACCGGCGGCCTCGAGGAGAAGCGCGCGCGCCGGCTCGCGCGTGAAGCCGCGGCGCTGGAGCGTCTGCCGGTGATCGGGCTGCTGGAGCCTGGGGCGGTGGTCGGCCCGGAGGCGTGCCGCCGGCTGGGGCTGAGCGAATGCTTCGTCAAGCCGATCGATGTGGGCGAAGTGCTGCTGATCGGCCGGCGCCTCATGGAGCGGCGCCGGCTGCGCGCGCTCACGGGCATCGTGGGCGAGACCGAGAGCATGCGCGAGGTGGTGGAGAAGGTCGTGCAGATGGCGCCGGTCAACGCCACGGTTCTGCTCACGGGCGAGAGCGGCACCGGCAAGGAGCTGGTCGCGCGCGGGCTGCACGCGCTCTCGCCGCGGCGGCACCGGCCGTTCATCGCGGCCAACGTTGCCGCCCTGCCCGAGACGCTGCTCGAATCGGAGCTGTTCGGACACGAGAGGGGCGCCTTCACGGGCGCGATCGCGCAGCGCAAGGGATTCTTCGAGCTGGCGCACCGCGGCACGCTTTTCCTGGATGAGATCGGTGACATGCCGCTGGCCACGCAGACCAAGCTGCTGCGCGTGCTGGAGCAGCGGGAATTCATGCGGGTGGGCGGCGAGCAGTCGATCCAGGTGGATGTGCGCGTGGTCGCAGCCACGAACCAGGACCTGCGGCAGCTCGTGGAGCTGGGCCGATTCCGCCGCGACCTCTACTACCGGCTGAACGTCCTGCACATCGAGCTGCCGACACTGCGGCAACGGCGCGACGACATCCCGCTGCTGATCGAATCCATCATCCGCAAGGTGAGCCGCGAGCACGACCGCCCCGAGATCATGATTTCGCCCGAGGCGCTCACGCTGCTGCTCGACTACGAGTGGCCGGGCAACGTGCGCGAGCTGCACAACCTGATCGAGTCCATGGTCGTGCTCGCGCCGGGACGCGTCATCCGGCCGGAGGACATCCCGCCCTCCGTGCGCGGCGGCGCCGGGCGCGCCCGGACGCTGCTGCCGGTCCCGCTGCCACGCCGGGAATTGCGCGATGGCGGCCAGACACCGCCCGAGCTGGAGTTCGTGTTCCGCACGCTGCTCCAGCTGCGCATGGATGTGGAGGATCTGCGCCGCGACTTCGAGGATTACCGCCGCGCGCACCCCGAGCTGCCCGGACCCGTGTCGCTGCCGTACCCGTATCCTTACGTGCCAGCGGCGACGCCGGTGCCCGCCCGCGTCGGCATCGAGGACGCGCAAGTACGGGACGAGGTGGAGGAGGCAGAAGACGCCGTCGTCGTCTACCGCAGGGGCATGAGCATGCAGGACCTGGAGCGGGAGGCGATCACGGCCGCGCTCAAAGAAGTGGCGGGGAACCGGCGCAAGGCCGCGGAGCTGCTGGGGATCGGCGAGCGTACTCTTTATCGCAAGATCAAGGAGTACGCGATTCCGATCTGATGGAGAAACTGCCGGCAAGAAGCCCTGGCGTCGCCCTGCATTCGGTCGCGCCTTCGGCGGCCAGCGGGGCGCGAAAAGCGGCTCAACCCGCCCGCGCGCGGGCCTTCGCGCGCTCGACCTCCAGCTTCGGGATGATCTGACTCCAGGCGTCGCTTTCCTGCGGGCCATAACGGACCTCGAGCGCGAGCTCGTAGTCGAGGCCCGGAGGGAAGCCGTAGATCGCCGCCTGCGTCTCCTGCTGCTGCAGACGTTGCTTGCCCCACTCGGGCGTGAGCGGCAGGATGGCGACGGCGCGCAGGACCCGGCCCTGGTGCTCGAGCTGGAGGTCCTCCGGCTGGAACACCACATCCGGCTGATAGCTGAAGAAGGAGACCAGGAAGAGCTCGACCCCCGCCGCGCCGGCCGCTCGTTCCGCCTCGATCCGCCGATTCGCGGCCAGCGCGTGCAGCCGGTCGTACGTGTCGGGCGCCGTCAGCCGGATCACGGCTTCGCTGAGCGGGGTCACCTTCACGAGCAAGGCGCCGCTGCGGAGCGAGACTGTGATCTCGTCCTGGCGCAACGTGCCGAAACCCGGCGGGACCAGCTTCGAGGTGTCCTGCGACGCCGCCGGTGCGGCCGTTCTGGCCGGCGCCGGTCCGGTCTCGGGTGCGCCCGCCGCGGGTGCACACCCCACAAGGACCGTGAGCAGCAAGGTTCCCGGTCGGCGCAACTCACTCTCCCCCTTGGCGCAGCAGGTCCTCCAGGCACCCCAGCAGGACGTCGCGGCCTTCTCCGGTGCGCGCGGAGAACGGCACGATCTGCTCCTCATCCACGTCCAGAGCTTCCACGATCCCGGCCAGCATTTTCTGGCGGTCGGAAGCCTTGAGCTTGTCCACCTTGGTGAGCGCGAAGAGCGTGGGCAAGCCCTGTCCGGCCAGATACTGCATCATGCGGCGATCTTCCGTTGTCGGTCCCTGCCGGGCATCGATGAGCTGAACCACGCCCCGCAGCTCCGGTGTGCCGGAAAGATAACGCTCGATGAGCGGCCGCCAGCGCTGGCGGACCTCCAGGGGCACGTGCGCGAAGCCGTAGCCCGGCAGGTCTACGAGGTAGAAGTCGAAGTCGCCGCCGCGGCTCCCCACCGCCCGCACCAGATAGAAGTGGATCTGCTGCGTGCGGCCGGGCGTCACGGATACGTGCGCGATCGGCGAGCGCGTCCGGCCGAGCAGCCGGTTGATGAGACTGGACTTTCCGACGTTCGAACGGCCCGCGAACGCCACCTGTGGCAGCCGCCCCGGCGGCGGAGCGCCCGGCCGAGCGACCATACCCGCGAATTCGACCGCCTGGATCTTCACCCGAACCGCCAGACGCGTCTGGGTGCGGGCGGGCGGGAGGCTCACGCCTCCTTCTTCTTCGCCTCCGGGTGCAGCACGAGCAGCGGCGGAATCGATTCGGTCACGCACTCGAGCGTGATCACGACCTCGCGCACGTCGTCGCGCGACGGGATCTCGAACATGACATCGCGCATGAGCTCCTCGAAGACCGCGCGCAACCCGCGAGCGCCCGTGCCGCGCTCCAGCGCCTTCTTCGCTATGGACCGGATCGCGTCCGCATCGAAGGTCAGCCCGATCGTTTCCAGCTCGAACATCTTCTGGTACTGCTTCAGCAGCGCGTTGCGCGGCTCCACCAGGATCCGCACCAGCGCCTCTTCGTCCAGCGCATCGAGGGTGACCAGGACCGGCAGCCGCCCGACCAGCTCCGGGATCAACCCGAATCGGAGCAGGTCCTCCGGCTCCACCCCCTTGAACGGGTTCGCCTTCTTCTCGCTTTTCGTCGCGCCGCCGCCGCCGAAGCCGATGCGCCGCTGGCCGGTCCGCGACTCGATGATTTTCTCCAGCCCGTCGAACGCGCCGCCGCAAAGGAACAGGATGTTGCGCGTGTTGATCTGAATGTATTCCTGCTGGGGATGCTTCCGCCCGCCCTGCGGCGGCACCGATGCGACCGTGCCCTCCAGGATCTTCAGCAGCGCCTGCTGCACGCCCTCGCCCGAAACGTCCCGCGTGATGCTCGGGTTCTCCGACTTGCGCGCGATCTTGTCGATCTCGTCGATGTAGACGATGCCGCGCTCGCACTCCGCGATGTTGAAGTCGGCGGCCTGGAGCAGCCGGACCAGGATGTTCTCCACATCCTCGCCCACATAGCCCGCCTCGGTCAGCGTGGTGGCATCGGCGATGGTGAACGGGACCTGGAGCACCCGCGCCAGCGTCTGGGCCAGCAGCGTCTTGCCCACGCCGGTCGGGCCGATCAACAGGATGTTGGACTTGTCGATCTCGACGTCATCCAGCACGCCGTGGTGGTTGACCCGCTTGTAGTGGTTGTACACCGCCACCGCGAGTGACTTCTTCGCCTCCTCCTGCCCGATGACGTACTGGTCCAGCACGTCCTTGATCTCGCGAGGCGTCGGAACGCGCGGCACCGCCTCTGCCGCTTCGCGTTCCTCTTCCTCTGCGAGGATCTCGTTGCAGAGCGAGACACACTCGTTGCAGATGTAGACCGAAGGACCCGAGATGAACTTCTTCACCGAGTCCTTGGACTTCCCGCAGAACGAGCAGCGCAGGTGTTTTTCGCTTGGCATGAGGCAACGTCTGGCTACGAGGGGAAGCCGGCCCCGAGCACCGGCGCCTGGGGCGTGAGGCTCCACGAAATGGCGCAGCCATTTCGTGGAGGCCTCGAGTCGCTACCGTTCCTGCTTGTGATCCCGGCTGACCTCGACCACCTCGCCCTTGTGCGAGACCACGTGGTCGATAATGCCGTACTCCTTCGCCTCGAGCGGACTCATGAACCGGTCC
>JACQPS010000305.1 GCA_016207445.1 Gemmatimonadota bacterium
GCGCGTGGGGCTCACGTGGATGGGCGTGTTCCAGTTGAAGCGCAGCTTCGCCTCGTCCTTGCCCGGATACGGCTTGATGTCCCGCACCTCGCGCGTGGACTTGCGGAAACGCAGCAGGTTTCCGCCCTGCCACTCGACGTAGACGAAGTCGGGGTCGTTCGGGTCGACGAAGGTGTGGAATCCATCGCCGTAGCCCACGTTGACCCAATCCCGGTTCTGCACGCCGCCGGGGCTGCGCGAGGGGCCCATCCACGAGCCGTTGTCCTGGAGCCCGCCGTAGACGTTGTACGGCCACTCCAGGTCGTAGCTGATCTCGTAGAACTGCGAGACGGGCAGCGAGCGGACGAAGCGCCAGTGGCCGCCGCGATCCTCGGAGATGTAGAGGCCGCCGTCCGTGCCCAGGATGAGCTGCTGCGGGTTCTTCGGGTTGACCCAGAGCGCGTGGTGGTCGCCGTGCACGCGGGGGCCGGTGAAACCGCCGCCCGGCGGGGCGAACGACTTCCCCCCGTCGGTCGAAGTGGTGAGGAAGAAGCCAGGTTTGTAGACGCGGCGAAAGTCGGTCGGGTCGACCACGACCAGGGCGAAATAGAAGGGCCGCCCGCGCACCTGCCAGCCCGCGTTCACCTGCTGCCAGCTCTCGCCCAGGTCATCGGAGCGGTAGAGCGCGGTCTCCTTCGACTCCACGAGCGCGTACACCACGCTCGGCCGCGACGGCGCCACCGCCACCGCGATCCGCCCCTTCTCCCCCTTGGGCAGCCCGTTTCTGAGCTGCTTCCAGGTCTTGCCGCCGTCGGTCGAGCGGTAGAGGCCGCTGCCCGCGCCGCCCGAGCGGAAGAACCAGGGCCAGCGCCGGAACTGCCACATGCCCGCGTAGACCATGCGCGCATCCTGTGGGTCGAGCGACAGATCGGAGCAGCCGGTATTCTCGTCCACGTACAGCACGCGCTCCCAGCTCTTGCCGCCGTCGGTCGTGCGGTAGACGCCCCGCTCCGGGTGCGCGTCCCACAGGTGCCCGGTCGCGCACACGAAGACGATCTGGCCGTTCTTCGGGTCCACGGCGATGCGGGCAATGCGCTCCGAGTCCCGCAGCCCGACGTGCTGCCAGGTGTCGCCGCCGTCGCTCGTGCGGTAGACGCCGTCGCCAATGGAAACGCTGTTGCGCGTCCAGGATTCGCCCGTGCCCACCCAGACGACCTTCGGGTTCGACGGGTCCACGGCGACGGCGCCGATCGACTGCGTGTGCGGATCGAAGACCGGGCGGAAGATGGTCCCGCCGTCGTTCGACTTCCACACGCCGCCGCTGGCCGAGCCGACCCAGATCGTGAGCGGCTCGGTCGCCACGGCGTCCACGGCGGCGATGCGGCCGCTCATCGCGGCCGGACCGATGGCGCGGGCGCGCAGCCCGCCGAAGGTCGAGGATTCGATCGCGACCTGGGCACGGGCCGCGCCGCCCGTGCCGTGCAGCAGAGCTACGGCAAGAGCCGGGGCGAGGAGGCGAGTGCGCATGGCTGTCTCCTGCCGCGTCCGCGCACGGGGGGCCGGCGTCGGCCGTGGCTGAGTGCAGGGGGTTCAGTTCGAGGGCATCTTGAACAGCGCGTCGTCCACCGGAACGTTCAGCTCGACCGCCGTGATGGTCAGGACCTGCTGCATGGGCGAGCCCTTCAGCCGGTTCTCGATGAAATGCGGGAACAGAAGTGCGCCCACCTGCTTGTAGTCGCCCAGGATCGTCTCGAACTCCACTTCCCGACCCTGGAGCATGCGCTTCCCCTCCGACTTGATGGTGAGGAAGTGCTCCGCCTCCAGGTAGTGGTACTGCACGTCCCCGCTCGGGAGCGTGACCTTGAGCTTGTAGGCGGGCGTACCCTCGACGTCTTCCTTCCCGACCAGCTCGAGCTGGTTGCCGTCCTCTTTCCACCCCATGAGTGGGCCGTCCAGGTCGCCCTGCTCACGTATCTCCTTGGCCTGGTCCTCCGGCATGGGCTCGGGCGCGGTCTTGCCCATGAAGGGCATGAGCATCCACGCGGTCTGGCCGTCGTACGCCTGGATGCCGGTCATCCCCTGCACGGTGAACTCCAGGCGCATCTTGCGCGGCCGGCTCACCACCATGGTGAAGCCCGCTTCCATGCTCGGGCCGAGGCTGAACGTGCCGGTGAACTTCGCCGTGGAGGTGGCCAGCCACTGGTCGAGTCCGCCGAGCGCCTGGTAGTGCTTTTCCAGCACCTGCTCGAGCGTCGGCTCCTGGGCCGTGAGGGGCGCGGTCAAGAGGGTCGCGGCGAAGGCCGCGCACACGAGCTGGCGGAGCATGGGGTTCTCCTTGTAACGGGAACAGAGCGGGCTGCGCTCGCGCTCTCGCAGCGAGCGGGCCGCGCGGAAGTGGAGGGCCGCGGGACGGCGTGACAATAGCGTCAAACTGGTTCGGACAGCAAGAGATAGGGAATTCGCTGGCCCGTGCCCGCCTCGCACGCGCTGCCCACGGCGTGGCCGCGCCGCACACGGGCCAGTACATTGCGCCCGCAGTGGCCCCACCCGCGTCCATTCCGGAGGTAGCCATGGCCACCACGCCGCGGCAGGCTCGACTGTTTCTCGCGCTCGCGCTGGTAACGATGGCTCTCGCGGCATGCGACGCCGGCGGCGCCATGCCGCGGAGCGGGAAACGTCTCCGGCTGGGCGACGATCTCCTGGCGGTTGGTCCCAGCGTCAGGGTCTCCGACAGCATTGCCGGCGATGCCATGCTCGCGGGCGGCGACGTGCGCTTCAGCGGCGTGATCGGCGGCGACTACCTGGGCGCGGGCGGCGAGCAGACGGTGGCCGGCAGCATCGGCGGCGACCTGCGGCTCGCGGGCGGCGACGTCGACATCTCGGCATCGGTCGGCCGCAACGCCACGGTCGCCGGCGGCACGGTGCAGCTCCACGACAGCACCGTCATCGGCGGGAATGCGTACGTGGCGGGCGGGGATGTGGAGGTGGACGGGACGGTGCGGCGCTACCTGCACGTGGCCGGCGGCGAGGTCGTCCTGGACGCGGTCGTGGATGGCGACGTGCGCGTGGAGGCGGACCGGCTCGAGGTCGGGCGGCGTGCCCGGATCGCGGGCAGCCTGCGCTACCGCGTGCCCGCGGAGAACGTGCACATCGACCCGGGCGCGCAGATCCTGGGCCAGCGCGTCGCGCTGCCGCCGAAGGAGAGGGGGCGGCGCGGCCTCGGCTACTTCCGCCTGGTCCTGCTGCTCGGCTTTCTCGCCGCGGGCGCTGCGGCCGTGGCGCTCTTCCCCCGCACCACCGCCGCGGCCGGCGACGCGCTGCGCACGCGGCCCTGGGTCTCCGCCGGGCTGGGCCTGCTCTGGATCATCGTCCTGCCGGTGGCGGCGGTGATCGTGCTGATCACGGTCATCGGCATTCCGCTCGCGCTCATCGTCGCGGCGCTGTACGTGATGTCCCTGTATCTGGGACGCATGATTGTCGCGCTCTGGCTCGGACGGCTCATGCTGCGCGGCCGC
>JACQPS010000306.1 GCA_016207445.1 Gemmatimonadota bacterium
CGCTGCGTGGCGCCCGGCGCCACGAGCCGCTGCTGCGCGGCATCGCGGCGGCGCTGCGCGCCGAGCACGCGCTCGAGCCGATCGCCGAGGATCTGGCGGTGCGCGGCCGCGAGCTGATCCACGCGGCGGACACGGCACGGCTCGTCGCGGAGATTCGCGCCGCGCGACACGTGGTGGCGCTCGTCCACCGGGACGGACGGATCGCGGTGCGCACGGGCGCGCACGGCGTCGCACTGCCGATCGCAGTCGGGCGTGGGGAAGAGGTGCTGCGCGGCCTGCTGCGTGCGGTGGCCGGTACGGGCCAGGGTGAGGCACAGCTCCTGGCGACCGTGGCGGGTAGCGGCGTGCGGCCGGCGCTCGAGGTGTGGGTGGCCCGCTGTCTCCCCGCTCGGCTCGAGGAGGCGCCCGATCTGGAGTGGCTGCCGCTCGACGAGCTGCTCCAGCGCGGCGCGGCCGGTGCGATCGATGATGCGCCCACCCTGGCGGCGCTCGCCGCCGTTGCGCGCTCGGACCTGCTCGCAGAGGGGCCGCTGCACGGCGCCTCCACGCTGTGGGGCCGCTGCGCCGTCACGGACGCGGCCGCGCCGCAACCGCCGCGAGCGCCCGCGCGCGTGGCGGCCGGATCGCAGCTCCTCGACCCGCACCTGAGCCAGCTCGCTTTCAACGAGCGGGTGCTCGAGCTCGCAGGGGACCCGGCCACTCCGCTCCTCGAGCGGGCGAGGTTTCTCGCGATCTTCGCGTCGAATCAGGACGATTTCTTCACGGTCCACGTGGCGGACCTGAAGGGCCGACTCGGGCGCGCCGCGGCGCGGGACGCGAAGGCCGCGCAGCTGACGGCCAGAGCCAGCGCTCTCGAGATCCGGGTGCGCGGGCTCGTCGCCCGAGCGTATGATCTGCTGCGCAACGTGCTCCAGCCGGAGCTCGCGCACCACGGCATCCAGTTGCTGCGCTGGCGGGAGCTGACACCCGACGAGCGGCGCTGGCTCTCGTCCCGCTTCCGGCGCACGATCCAGCCGCTCTTGACGCCGCAGGTGGCCGATCCCGTGCACCCGTTTCCGCACCTGCCTCACCTCCGGCTCGCGCTCGCGGTGCGAGGCCGCTCGCGCACCGACCGGCTGCAGCGGGTAGGTCTGCTCGCATTGCCGCGCGAGCTGCCGCGCCTCGTCCGGCTGCCGGACACACACCGTCTCGTGCCAACCGACGAGATCGTGCGCGCGCACCTGGACGAGCTGTTCCCCGGACTCGAGCTGGAGGAGGCGTACGCGCTGCGCGTGACGCGCGCGACCGACCTGCTGCTCGACGAGGACCGCGCCGCGCACCTGCGTCACGCCATCGAGGACGAGATCCGGAAGCGTGCCTACCGGCAGGTCGTGCGTCTCGAGGTCGAGCGCGCCATGCCTCAGGATCTGCGCGAGCTGCTGCTGGCCGAGCTGCGTTTCGAGGTCACGGGCGTCATGGCCGCGCTGTCCGAAGCCGATGTGTACGACGCCGACTGGCCGCTGGATCTCGGCCGCCTGAATGTGCTCGCCGGCTTGCCCGTGAAACAGCTGCGCTACCCGCCGCTCGAGCCCTCCAATCCGCTCGAGCACGACGCCTCCGTATTCCAGGCGCTGAACCAGCGGGATGTGCTCGCGCACTACCCGTACGATGCCTACGACGCCACGGGCGAGCGATTCCTGCTCGAGGCCGCCGCCGATCCCGCCGTCGCCGCCATCAAGCTCACCATCTACCGTACTGGCGAGCAGTCACAGGTTCTCGATGCGCTCACGCGCGCGGCGAGGAACGGCAAGGAGGTAGCCGTCGTGCTCGAGCTGAAGGCGCGCATGGACGAGGAGCGCAACATCGAGTGGGCGAAGGCGTTGGAGGACGCCGGCGCACACGTGTCCTACGGCGTGCTGGGTCTGAAAACGCACGCGAAGCTCGCCCTCGTCGTCCGCAACGAGCCGGGCGGCGCCCGTCGCTACAGCTATATCGGGACCGGGAACTTCCATGCGGCGACAGCGCGGCAGTACTCGGACCTGGCTCTACTGACCGCGGATCCCGTACTGGGCGAGGACGTGGCGCAGCTCTTCAACGGCCTGACGGGGTCGTGGAACCCGGAGCTGCCCTACCGACATCTGCTCGTCGGCCCTAACAATCTGCTTCCCGGCCTGCTCGACCGCATCGAACGCGAAACGGCGCATGCGCGCGCCGGACGCGGCGGGCGCATCGTCGCCAAGCTGAACGGCCTCGACGACCCTGAAATCATCGACGCCCTTTACCGGGCGTCACAGGCGGGTGTGCAGGTCGAGCTGATCGTGCGCGGCATTTGCACGCTGCGGCCCGGCGTGCCGGGGCTCTCGGAGCGCATCCGCGTGGTCAGCCGGTTGGGCCGGTTCCTGGAGCACGCGCGCATCTTCCGGTTCGAGAACGGCGGCCGACCCGAGTACCTGGTCGGCTCGGCCGACTGGCGCCGCCGTAATCTGCGCAGCCGCATCGAGGTCGCAGCACCCGTGGCCGACCCGCTGGCGTGCGCGCGGCTCGAGGCGATCCTGGCGCAGGACCTCGGCGATCCGCTACTCTGGCAGCTCCAGCCCGACGGCAGCTACGCGCGCGTCGCCGCCGCCGTTGACGGCGGTTGGCGTGATCGGATCGCTGCCGCGTCTCCGTCACATGGTTGAATCCCGCCCGGTTTCACGTGCTCCACTGACCGCCTTCGTCCTTGCCGGCGGCGGCAGCCTGGGCGCGGTCCAGGTCGGCATGCTCGAGGCGCTGGTCGCGCGGGGCGTGCGCGCAGATCTGGTCGTGGGAGCGTCCGTCGGCGCTGTCAACGGCGCGTATTACGCGGCAACCCCCGACTCCGTGGGCGTGCGCCGGCTCGAGAAGATCTGGTGCGGACTGCGACGCAACGACGTGTTTCCGCACGCGGCGACCTCCGGGCTCCTCGCCTTGCTCGCGCGACGCTCGCACCTCTTCAGTCCGATGCCATTCGCCGGACTCCTGCGACGGCACCTGCCGTACGAGCGGCTGGAGGACGCGCGCATTCCCTGTCATGTGATCGCGACGGACGTGCTGAGCGGCGAGGAGGTGCGCCTGTCGAGGGGTCCGCTGGTGGCGAGCCTATGCGCGACCGCGGCGCTGCCAGGGCTGCATCCGCCGGTCGAGATCGGCGGACGCTACCTCATGGATGGCGGCGTGGCGAACCACACGCCGATCTCGGCTGCGGTCGCGCTCGGCGCCGAACGCGTGATCGTGCTGCCCACCGGCGTTCCCTGCGCGCTCGAGCGCCCGCCGCGCAGCGCCGTGGGCATGGCGCTGCACGCGCTCAACCTCCTGACCACCGGGCGCATCGCCGCCGACGTCGCCCGTTTCTCGACGGCGGTAGAGCTGATCGTGGTACCGCCCCTGTGCCCCTTCGCCATCTCCTCCTACGATTTCGGGCACGCGGCTGAATTGATCGCCCGGGCAGAAGCCAGCACGAAGCAGTGGCTTGCCGACGGCGGCCTCGAGCAGCGCGGCGTTCCGGCGAGCCTGGAGCCGCACGGGCACTGAGGCTTTTCCGGATCATGCTCGCGGGGTGAAAACGCAGCACCGCACCTGGTGTGTGAACGGACTCCGCAGTCCCAGCC
>JACQPS010000307.1 GCA_016207445.1 Gemmatimonadota bacterium
ATCCAGAACGACGGCACTCTCGAGCAGCTCGCGGCTCGGGCGGAGGAGGTATGGCAGGCGATCGCACCATCACGGTAGACATGCACCTGCACACCCGCCGCTCCTTCGACTGCCTGAGCGATCCCGACCAGGTCGTCGCGACCGCCGTGGCCCGGGGTCTCGATCGCATTTGCATCACCGACCACAACGAGATCGATGCCGCGCTCGAGCTCGCGGCCCGCTACCCCGGGCGGGTGATCGTGGGCGAAGAGGTGAAGACCGCCGAGGGCGTCGACGTGATCGGCCTCTTCCTGCGCGAGCGCATCCCGAAGGGCACGCCGGCACGCGAGACCTGCGAGCGCATCAAGGCGCAGGGCGGGCTCGTCTATGTGCCGCACCCGTTCGTGGGCGGCAAAGGGGGGCGGGGCCGCATCTTGCCCGGCATCGCGGATCTGGTCGACGTCATCGAGGGATTCAACGCGCGCATTCATTTCCATGCGCTGAACCAGCGCGCGGTGGTCTGGGCGCGCTCCCACGACGTGGCGCTGGGTGCGGGGTCGGACGCGCACACGCTGGCCGAGCTCGGCCGCGCCTTCGTCGAGGTGCCCGCGGGCCCGGAGGATGCCGCCGCCTTCCTCGCCGCGCTGCGCGCCGGCGTGCTGCACGGCCACTTCTCGCCCTGGGCGGTGCACCTCGCCTCCACCTACGCGCGGCTGCGCAAGCGGCTGGCTTGACGGGAGGATCCCTTGTCGAACGCGATCCCCATCCCGCCCGAGCGGATCGAGCCGCTCACACGCGCGCTCCACCTGCTGCAGTCCGCCCAGCGCATCGTGCTCACCACGCACGTGCACGCGGATGGCGACGGCGCAGGCTGCGAGGCCGCGGTCGCCGCCTGGCTGGCGGGCCACGGCAAGAGCGTCGTGATCGTCAATCCGACGCCGTACCCCGCGCTCTTCCGTTACCTGCTCCAGGACCCCGGGTGCGTCGCCGATCCCGGTGAGACGGGCGCCGCCGCCGCGCTGCGTGCCGCCGACCTGCTCGTGGTGCTCGACACCGGCGAGCCCAAGCGTATCGGACGCGTCGCGCGCGCGCGGCGCGGCCGACCCGTCGTCGTCATCGATCATCACCCGCCCGGCGCGGGTGGTTTCGAGGGCGCACTCGTGCAGGACCCCGGCGCCTGCGCCACAGGCGAGCTCATCTACGACCTGCTGCTCCTCGCGGGCGAGCCGGAGCCGTGGCCCCGCTCAGTGGTCGACGGTCTGTACGCCGCCATCGTCACGGACACCGGCTCGTTCCGCTTCGCGAACACGACGCCGCGCGCCCACGCCATCGCGGGCGAGCTCATGCGCCGCGGCGTCGATCCCGAAGAGGCCTACCGCCGCCTGTTCGGCACCGTGCCGATGCGCCGCATCCAGCTCCTGCGCCGCGCGCTCGACAACCTCGAGCTGGATCCCGACGTCCCCGTCGCCTGGATCACCATCCCGCGCGATGCGGCCGAGGAGCTGGGCATCACCTCCGAGGACCTCGACGGCATCATCGAATACGCGCGCTCCATCGAAGGGACCGAGGTCGCGCTCCTCTTCCGCGAGACCTCCGATGGAGCCACCAAGATCTCGTTCCGCTCCAACGGCGACGTCGACGTCAACGTCCTCGCCCGCCACTTCGGCGGCGGCGGCCACGTCAAGGCCGCCGGCGCGCTGGTCGGCGCACCCGTCGCCAACGTCCGGGCGGAGGTCCTCGAGGCCACCCGCGCCGCGGTGCGCGCAGCCCGGGCGGAAGTGCCGGCGGACACCACGGTGCAGCGGCGCCGGGGTTGAGCCCGTCCTGCCGGCCGCCCATACGACCGGTAGCCCCTTCGACGACTCCCTGGCCCTAGCCCTAGTCCTGGCCCACACAGCAGGCTTCCTTTTTGCCAGATGTTTGCCTAGATTGCGGTCGTGCCCGACGCGGTCCAGAAGAACGGCCGACCCGCGGGGTCGCTCACGGCCCTCCTCGACGAGCTCGCCCGGCGTATTGCCGTGGAAGCCGTGGACGAGCTCTGGATCTTCCCGCCTCATCGGGTCGGTTCCCACGAGAGCACGGTGATCGTCGTGTCCGCCTTCGACGGGGGCGGCGAACGGCGCCGCGTCCTGACCGCCCATTTCACGTCACGTCGGGAAACGGGCGGTCAAGCCCAGCTCTTCGACGTGCTCACCGAGCACGGCACGGCGCCGGCCGCGCTGATCGGCCGTGTCGTGGACGGCGTGTTGCGCCGCCTCGGCGACGACCTCGCCGGCGCGCCCCCGCGCGCTGCCAGCATCGCCGGCGATGCCGGGCGCTGGTCCGCGCTCCGCGAGCAGCTTGCAGGCGACCCGTTGCCCGCCGTCGGAGGTCCGTCCATTCGACTCCAGGATCCGATCACGGCCGACTAGCCGCTCGGCTGCCGCTCACTGTTTCCGCATGGTTGCGTTGGCGCGCAGAATCGGCTATCAATAATCATTGTTGATTCGCCGGCTGACGCGCTTCCACTGTCAGGAGATCGTGGTCTATGCCGTTCGTGCACCTGTTCCGCCGTTACCTGCGCGACCAGGGGCTGCCGGTCACGCAGCAGCGGGAGCTCATCGCGGAAGTGGTATTCGCGTCATCGGACCACCTGTCGGTGGAAGAGATTGAGGAGCAGCTGCGGGCGCGGGGCGAGCGGATCGGCAAGGCGACGATCTACCGGACGCTGGAGATGCTGGTGAAGAGCGGTCTGGTGGCGGAGCACGACTTCGGGGAAGGGTTCAAGCGGTACGAGCACCTGTTCGGACAGATGCCGGTGCACGAGCACCTGATCTGCACGGAATGCGGGAAGGTGACGGAGATACAGAGCCCGGAGCTGGTGCGGGTGCAGGAAGAGGTGGCGAGCCGGCACGGCTTCCAGGCGGCGCGGCATCGTCTGGAGATTTACGGTTTGTGCGCGGCGTGCCAGGCGGCGGGCCGGAAACTGGAATGGGAGGGGTTGACCTGTCCGATCGAGACCCTATAATAGCGGCCGCTGCCACGCGGTGGCAGGCCGCGACGCGTACGGGCACGCGGGCCCGAGGTCGCGGCGAAACGGGTCCGGGCGGGGCCGCGAGGGTCCCTCCCGGACCTGCGTGTATCGGGCCTGACTGAAGCGGGTGGGCCAATGCGCGGAACGCGAGCGATGACAGCGCCGGGGTCGGAGATGGTGTTCACGACCGAGCAGTTCGTTCCCACCAAGGTGTTTCTGACCAAAGGCATCGGGATCCACCGCGAGAAACTGACCAGCTTCGAGATGTCGCTGCGGGATGCGCGCATCGCCCGCTACAACCTGGTGCGCGTGTCCAGCATCTTCCCACCGGGTTGCGAGGTGGTGCCGCGCGAGGATGGACTCGAGCTGCTGCGCCCCGGCCAGATCGCCTTTACCGTGCTGTCCGAGGCGGCGACGAACGAGCCGAGCCGGCGGGTAGCGGCATCGGTCGGGCTGGCGATCCCGACCGACGTGCGTCACTACGGCTATATCTCGGAGCATCACGCCTTCGGGCAGGCGGAGCAGACCGCGGGCGACTACGCCGAGGACCTGGCCGCCTCCATGCTTGCGACCGTGCTCGGCATCCCGTTCAACCCCGAAGAGGCATGGGACGTCCGGCGCGAGCAGTGGAAGCTGGGCGGCGAGATCGTCGATACGGTCAACGTGACCGCGGTAGAGGAGGGGCCGGAGGACGGCTGTTGGGTCACGGTCGTGGCGGCGGCGGTGTTTTGTGGTTGATTCGACAGATCACAGTTGACAGTTGGCAACGCCAACGTGCGCCGATTACTGTAACTGTAAACTGTCACTGTTAACTTCTTCGAGTGAGATGCCGAACCAGCGTGCTGCTGCAGGGGCTCCCGGACGGGGGCCCCTCTTTTCGTCCGCGGCGGCCGACACGGGAGCGCCTATGCAGGTGCCGGAGTCACTGAGGGACCTGGGCTGGGAGCTGCCTCACAACTTCCTGGGGCTGGACGAGCAGGCGAGCGATTTCGAGCGGGCGCGCGCCGTGATCCTGCCCGTTCCGTACGAATGCACGACCAGCTACGGCGGCGGCACGCGTGCGGGCCCGCGCGCGATCCTGGAGGCCTCCCGCTACATCGAGCTGTACGACCAGGAGCTGGATGCGGACCCGTCCGAAATCGGCATCGCGACCCTGCCCGCGCTCCAGCTCTCCGGCGCCGGCCCCGAGCAGGCGCTCGCGGAGCTGCGCGCCGCGTACGACCGCGTCCTGGAGGCGGCGGGCGATCGCTTCGTCATACTGCTCGGTGGCGAGCATTCCGTGAGCAGCGCGCCGGTGCTGGCCTGGGCGGACCGCCTGGGACAGCGTCCGCTCACGGTGCTGCAGCTCGACGCGCACACGGATCTCCGGCCCGCTTACGAGGGCACGCGCTACTCGCACGCGGCCGTGATGCATCGGGTGCACGGGCGTGTGGACCTGGTCGCGGTGGGCGTGCGCGCTCTCGCCCGTGAAGAGCGCGAGCTGGCCCGCCGCTCCGACCGCATCCACCTCTTCTTCGCGGATGAAGTCCAGCGCGCGACCGCGTGGACCGAGCGCGTGCTGGAGCGGCTGGGCCCCGACGTCTACATCAGCTTCGACGTCGACTGCTTCGACCCCGCGCTCGTCCCCTCGACCGGCACGCCCGAGCCGGGCGGCCTCGGCTGGTACGAGGTGCTCGAGCTCCTGCGACGCGTCTTTCGCGAGCGTAACGTGGTCGCCTGTGACGTGGTCGAGCTCGCGCCTATTCCGGTGCTGCCGGCTCCCGATTTCGTCGTCGCGAAGCTGGTCTACAAGATGATCGGGTACAAGTTCTTCGGGTGAGGCAACTTTACCCGCCCTTCAGGCCGTAACGCGCGAACAGCGGATGCAGATCCAGCGGATCCTCGATCCGGTGCCGGGCCGGGATCACGCCCTGCGGCGCCATGAGAAAGGGCCAGAACTGGCGGCCGCCGAGTGCGCCGTGCGCGCCCACCTGGTCGTCGAAGCAGATACACAGGTCCCTCCCGGGGTCGTAGGCGCCGAACAGCACCAGGTCACCGGCGTTCGGGAGCTGGACGAGGTGGACGATGGCCCGGCGCTCGACGGGCGTCGTCGCATAAAACGGTAGCGGGTCCTGGCCGGACAGCACCTCGATCTCGCCAGCGGGCGTGACCAGCGCGCGGCCGACCGTGCCCTCCACGTGGGCCCCGTCCTGCATGCGTGTGGCCACGAGGCCGATCCCGCGGTGCGCGACCAGGAAGTAGTAGAGTGCGCGCCGGTGCAGGTCGGCGCGGATCTCATCGAAGCCGAGCGGGCGCGGCGGATCGGTCCAGTAGAGGTGCGCGAGCGAGGACGAGTAGGTCAGCACGATGTGCTCGGCCTCGGCCACGCGCACCGTCTCCGCGAGCAGCGGGAAGAGGCGGTACTGCTTGCGCAGCCAGCGGCTGAGGCGGAGCCCGAGCTGCCGTGTGGGCCGGCCCGATTCCGCGGAGATCTGCTCTAGCTCGCGCACCAGGAAATCCATGGCCTCGCCGGGCGGGGCGTAGGCACCGATGCCGGCCAGCACGCGTACGCCGTGGCGCACCGCGTCCAGCACCGTATCGCCCAGGGTCTCGCCGTAGGCGATGCGATAGGGCACGGCGGGCGTCTGCCCGTGATCGCTCAGGATGTAGACGTCATAGGGGCGGCCCGGGAGGCGCCTCAGCATGCGCAGGATCTCGCCGATGCGCCGGTCGAGCGCGCGCAGGTTCTTCAGCGCGGGCCGCGAGGACGGCCCGAAATGATGAGCGAACTCGTCGTACAGGTTGTAGGTTGTATAGATGGCGGGCACCCCGGTGTAGATGTCGAGCAGCACGGCGAGCGTCTGCAGCTCGCGCAGGATGACGTTGGCGCCGATGTGCATGAAGGGCAGATACCACCAGTAGTAGGTATACTGCCCGCGGATCTGGCTCCAGAGCCGGTCCCACTCCTCCAGCACGTACTCCCAGATGCTGCTCAGCACCATGCGCACGACCCGCACGGGGTGCAGCAGCAGCAGCAGCGCGAGACGGCCGCCGCCCATCTTGGCGAAGAGCGGCTGGGGTCGGCGGAGCGAGAGCGTGAAGATCGCGCGGTCCGCGCCGCCGTCGAACAGGTTGGCGTAGCCGGAGCCGCCGCGCAGGATGCCGTCGCGCGGCAGCCGGTCGCGGATGAACTGCATGGCCGCGGGCTGCGAGCCGATGAGCACGCGCCGCTCGGCTTTTTCGTAGAAGCGGAACCCGGGGATCCGCTCCTTGGTTCCATAGAAGATCGCGGCCTGTGCGGCGGGCGTCGCGCTCGGCAGGCCGGCGGGGAAGCGACGCAGCTCCCAGCCGCGCTGCTCGAGCAGGTTCTTCAGGTGGGGCACGTACCCCCGGCGGAGCGCGCGCTCGAGGTCCTCGTGGGCGAGGGCGTCGATCTGGATGACGATGAAGCCGCGGGGGAGCGAGGCGACGTCGCCCTCGACCGCTTCCGCGCGCCGCCGCCGGCGCTCGGCGGCGAAGGGCAGGTACTTGGCCCGGTAATAGAGGCGGTAGAGCGCGCGCCGCAGCCGCCGTAACCTACTGTCGATCCGATCGGTCATGGAGCAGTCGTCGATCAGCTTCGCCGTCGCGTTCTTCGCGGGCGTGCTGTCGTTTCTCTCGCCCTGCGTGTTGCCGCTGGTGCCGAGTTACCTGGGCTTCATCACCGGCGTCTCGCTCGAGGACCTGGAGCGGGGCGGCCGCCGCCGTCAGGTGATGGTGAACGCGGCGCTGTTCGTCGCCGGGTTCAGTCTGATCTTCCTGCTGCTCGGCGCCTCCGCGACGCTGCTCGGGCAGCTGCTGCTGCGCTACCAGATGTGGATCTCGCGCGTGGGCGGCGTGCTCATCGTCCTCTTCGGCCTGCACCTGCTGGGCGTGCTGCGGGTCGGCTGGCTGCTGCGCGAGCGCCGACTGCACATCGAAAGCCGCCCCGCGGGCTACGTCGGCGCCGGCCTCGCCGGCGTGATCTTCGGCGCCGGCTGGACGCCGTGTATCGGTCCCGTGCTCGGCGCGATCCTTACCTACGCCTCCGCGCGCGCGACCCTGGGCGGCGGCCTGCTCTTGCTCGGAAGTTATTCGCTGGGGCTCGCGGTGCCGTTCCTGCTCGCGGCACTGGCGACGGGCAGCTTCCTGGCCACGTCGCGTCGGCTCCGGCGCCTTCTGCCCGTGCTGGAGCGGGTGGCGGGCGCCATCCTGATCGTGGCGGGCATTCTGCTGGCGAGCGGGACGTTCCCCGCGCTCTCGGGCTATTTCGCGCGGCTCACGCCCGAGTTCCTGCTGGAGCGGTTGTGACCGGCTAGCCCTGCAAGAGCTCCGGTATCCTGCGCAACAGCTCCAGCGGCGGCAGCGGCTTCGCCCAGTAGGCGCGGCAGCCGGCCTGCCGGCAGGCCTGCTCTTCCTCGGGACCGACGCGTCCGGTGAGGGCGACGACGGGCACATCCTGCGTCGCCGGGCGCTCGCGCAGCGCGCGGACGACTTCGAGCCCCGGCCCATCCGGCAGTCCCAGGTCGAGGATCACGAGCGACGGGGGCTCGGCGGCTGCAAGCTCGAGCGCCTGCGCCACGCTCGCGGCCTCGCGCACGCGGTAGCCCGCCTCCTCCAGCAGCAGGCGGAGCGCATCGCGCAGGAACGGATCGTCTTCGATCAACAGGATGCTCACCGAGTTCCTCGGCATACCGGCTCAGCCGCCGACGCCACCTGCGATCGCCTCTTCCTCCAAGCCCTCTTCCAGGAGCTGCCGCCGGAGCAGCGTGGCGTAGAGTCCCCGCTTCGCCACGAGCTGCGCGTGCGTGCCCCGCTCCACGATGCGGCCGTCATCGAGCGCGAGGATCGCGTCCGCGCCCATGACCGCCGTGACCCGGTGGCTGATGATGAGCGAGGTGCGACCGGCGAGCACGCGGCGCAGCCCCTGCAGGATCTCCGTCTCGGTGTGGGTATCGACCGCGCTCAGCGCATCGTCCAGCACGAGCACGCGCGGATCGCGGGCGAGCGCCCGGGCCAGGGTGGTCCGCTGCCGCTGGCCGCCGGAGAGGTTGACGCCCCGCTCCCCCAGGCGCGTGTCGTAACCGACCGGAAACGCGGCGATCGTCTCGTCCAGGCGCGCGATGACGGCCGCCTCGTGCACGCGGCCATCGGCGGATGCACCGGCGCTGCGGGCGTGGACGGGCCCGCCGCCATCGGGCGTCGGGCTCGCAGGGAAGGACGCGCCGGCCGGCAGGCCCAGTGCGATGTTGTCCCGGATCGTCTCGGAGAAGACGAACGCGTCCTGCGGTACCAGCCCGATCGCCGCCCGGAGCTGCTCCAGCCCCAGCTCGCGCACCGGCACCCCATCCAGCAGCACCTCGCCGGCGGTCGCGTCGTAGAGCCGGGCCAGCAGCGCGACCACCGTCGACTTGCCGGAGCCGGTGGGGCCGACGAGCGCGAACGTCTGGCCGGCGGGAATGCGGAACGAGACGTCGCGCAGCACGTCCCGCTCGGTGCCAGGATAGCGGAACCACACGTTGCGGAACTCGATGTCGCCGCGCACGCGCTCGAGCCGTAAGGGCGAGCGCGGGGAGCGGACGGCCGGCTCCGTTGCGAGAATCGTGTTGATGCGCCGCATGGAGGCGGCGCCGCGCTGGAACAGGTTGATGACCCAGCCGAGCGCGATCATGGGCCAGCCCAGCATGGCGAGGTAGAACCCGAAGGCGACGAAGTCGCCGACCGAGATGTGGCCCGCCATCACCTCGCGGCCGCCCAGCCACAGCACGGCCGTCATGCCCAGCCCGATCAGGAGGCCGAGCGCGGGGTGAAACGCGCCGGACGTGCGGGCGAGGTCCATGTTCTTGTCCAGGTAGCCGGCGTTCAGCGTCTCGAACTCCTGTTCCTGCGCGCCCTCCTGCACGTATGCGCGCACGATGCGCGCACCCGCCAGGTTCTCCTGCACCATCGTGGAGAGCTCGCCCAGGTGATCCTGGATCTTCTCGAAGCGGCGGTGGATGGCGCCGCCGAAGAACAGGGCGACCGGCGGCAGCAGCGCGAGCGGCAGGAGCGCGACCGCGGTGAGGCGCGGGCTGATGCGGATCATGAGCGCGAGCGCGAGCGCGGTCACGACCACGGTGTTGACCAGGTACATGACGGCGGGCCCGGCGGCCATGCGTACCGCCGCCGTATCGTTGGTGGCGCGGCTCATGAGGTCACCCGTCCGCGTGCCGCCGTGGAAGCCGGCGTCCAGGCGGAGCAGGTGCTCGAAGAAGCGGTCGCGCAGGTCCGTCTCGATGCGGCGGCTGATCCCGTTCAGCCGCTCGCGCATGCCATAACGGGCGGCGCCACTCACGATCGCGGCGAGCACGATCAATCCCGCGTAACCGACGATGACGCCGCCGGTCACGCCCGGCTCCCCGAGTGCGTCGATGGCAAGGCCGAGCAGCTTCGGCGAGGCGATCGCGAACAGGTTCGCGACCAGCACCAGCGCCAGCCCGAGCACGATGCCGCGGCGGTACGGGCGGAGGTAGGGGATCAGTGTGCGTAGCTCGTTCATCGGCCGGCGCGTCCTGCATTGCGGGCCCGACGCCACGGGGCGGCGGGCCCTTCCTAACCTGCAGCGCCTTGCGTAAGGCGGCCTGGCATACGGGTTGCAACCCTGTACCGGCGCCTGCTTGGCGGCAGGCCGTGGAGAGAAACTTACCCTGACCATTCGAACCGTTCAAGCAGGAATGCACATCCGGGGAGGGTACATGGCCAGAACGTATCATTGGGCCGCGCTCCTGCTGCTGTTGCCGCTGGGCGTGCTGCCCGCGGCCTGCGGCGGCGACGACGAGGACGAGCGCGCCGCGCTCGAAGAGGAGGAGCTCGAGCGGGAGCTCGACCTGGCCCTTCAGGGAGACAGCGGGCCGGCCACTTTCGAGGACACGGCCGTCGGCGTCGGGCCGGTCGCAACGCCGGGTCCCCGCGCCGCTGCGCCGCGGCCACGGCCCACGGCGCGCACGCGTGCCCCCACGGCCGAGCCCGCGCCACGCCCGCGCACGGCCACGGCGTCCGTCCCGGCGGGGACCACGTTCGCCGTACGGCTGAACCAGACGCTGTCGACGCAGACGAACCAGCCGGGGGATGGCTTCTCGGCCACGCTCTCGGATCCCATCATCACCGCCGATGGCACCGTGCTGATTCCGTCCGGCGCCACGGTGCGAGGCCGGGTCACCGCTGTCGACAAGTCCGACCGCGTCGGCGAGACGGCGGTCATCAAGCTCGCCTTCGAGTCGATCTCCTTCGGCGGCCGGAGCTACGACTTGCGCGCGACGGTGGTCGAGGCCAACCCCGAGCGGCGCACGCGCACGAGCAAGACGGAGAGCGCGGCCAAGGTCGCGGCCGGGGCGGCGGCGGGCGCGATCCTGGGACAGGTGCTCGGGAAGGATACGGAGTCCACGTTGAAGGGGGCTGCCATCGGCGCTGCCGCTGGCACCGCGATCGCCATGGGCACGGCCGACGTCGATGCGGTGCTCCCCGCCGGCTCGCGCATGGTGATCCGGCTGGATGCGCCGATCACGGTCCAGCGCTCCGTGAGCTGACAACAGCTTCACCGCAGTTACGCGGAGACCGCTTCTCAGCGGTCTCCGCGTACTCTGCGGTGAAAATTGCCGTCAGTACCCTTCCGCCGTCCCCAACCCCTGCCGCGGATCGGCGAAGCCCCACCAGCCGCTCTCCCCGCGCACGATGGAGGGCGCAACCCCGATCGTGCCTTTGCGGCGCTGCACGACGTGCCCCCGTCGCTCCAGGCCGGCGATCTGATCCGGTAGGAGCCCGTCCGGCTCGTAATACAGGATGTCGGGCAGGTGCTGGTGGTGGATGCGGGGTGCGCTCACCGCGGTCGCGACATCCATCCCGTAGTCGACCACGTTCGAGAGGATCTGGAAGGCGGTCGTGATGATGCGGGGGCCGCCCGCGGCGCCCGTGATGAGCAGCGGTTGCCCGTCCGGATCGAAGACGATGGTGGGCGTCATCGCGGACAGCATGCGCTTGCCGGGCTGGATCGCGTTCGCCTCGCCCTGCACGAGGTCGAACATGTTCGGCGCTCCGACCTTGGTCGTGAAATCGTCCATCTCGTCGTTCAGCAGAAAGCCGCCGCCCGCTACCGTGACGGCGGAGCCGTAGGAGTCGTTGATGGTGGTCGTGAGCGCGACCACGTTGCCCGACCCGTCCACGACCGAGAAGTGCGTGGTGTGCGTGCCCGCGGGAACGGCCGCGAGCCCCGGTGCGATCTCGGCGGACGGGGTCGCGCGCTCCGCTGAGATGGTCGCGCGCTGGCGAGCGGCGTAGGCCTCGTCCAGGAACGTGGGCGGAATCGGAGCGAAGTCCGGATCGCCCAGGAACTGGTTGCGGTCGGCAAATCCGCGGCGCATCGCCTCCGCGATCAGGTGGAGGGCCTCGGGCGAGTGCCAGCCGAGCGCATGGAGGTCGTACCCC
>JACQPS010000320.1 GCA_016207445.1 Gemmatimonadota bacterium
CGGGGGCGTTCCTGGACACCCCCACGTTCCCGGGTTTCGTCATGGACGTGAACGCGTCCGTGGGCGGCACGTTCTCGCGGCAGGTCTACCTCGGCCCGCAGGGCGACACCATCCCGAGCGACATCGTCGCGGGCCAGGCGATCGAATGGCAGACGGGAACCGGCAACGCCCGCGCGCTGCTGACCGGCAAGCTGGCGCCGCTCGCCTTCAGTCAATACCGGCTCGAGTGGCAGGACCGGCCCTATGGTCCGGGCGAGGAGTTCCGGGTCAGCGCCGGCTTGCAGGACCGGTTCACCGAATCCGTGAACGCGCGCGCGACCGCCGCCACCTCGCTCGCGCAGGACACGGCGCTCGTGCGCAGGATCAATCAGGCGCTCGGCACCGACTCCGTGGCCGGCCTCACGCTCGAGGCGCTCGCGTTCCCGTTCGAGGTGACGAACGTCACCGAGTCGCGGGACGTGCAGATCGCCATCGTGCAGCACCGCACGACCGTCCTGCTCGGCCAGGGCGCCGACACGCAGCGCGTGAGTGTGCCCGCCGGCAAGTGGACGCCGGGCGACCGGCTCGTGTTCCTCGAGGTGGTCAATGACACGCTCCGGCCGACCTGGCACGCCGTGATCGGCTGCACCTCGACGCTGCGCATCACCTGTGACGCCACCGCGACCGCCGGCTACGCCGCCGTGGTCGAGAACGGCGTCACGCAGGATGTCATTTACTTCCGTCCGCTCGTTGCGGGAGCCGACTTCACGGCGACGGTCGCTGCGGAGCGGGTCGACGCGGTCGCGCGCAAAGACGACCTGAAGACGATCAAGGTCGTTCCCAATCCGTACGTGGTTTTCTCCGAGTTCGAGCGCAGCGCTTCCGCGCGCGTAATCAAGTTCACGCACGTGCCCGACGAAGGCCGGCTCCGCATCTACACGATCTCCGGGCAGTTCGTGCAGGAGATCCGCTGGAGCGAGGGCGACCTGAACGGGACCGGGGACCTGGAGTGGAACCTCCGGACCCGGGAGAACACCGAGCTGGCGTACGGGCTCTACATCTGGGTGCTCGACAGCCCCGCCGGCACGGCGCGCGGCAAGTTCGTGGTCATTCGCTGATCCCGGGAAAGGAGATTCTCCGATGTCTCGCTATCCCGCACTGTTGGCGTTGGTGCTGCTGCCGCTGGTCACGGCTCCCGCATTGGGCCAGACCAGCGGGACTACGCTGAGCCCGACCGACGAGACCGAAGCCACGCGCGTCGCCACGCGCGGCGCCAACTTCCTGAGCCTCCCGGTCGGCGCGCGCGCCCAGGCGCTCGGCGGCGCGTACACGGCCATCGCATCCGGCGTGTCGGCCCTGTACTGGAACACGGCCGCGATCGCGTTCGACGAGCGCATCCGCATCGGCGGCAGCCTCTCGAACCTGTACGACGACCTGGACGTGCAGCACATCTTCGCCGGCTTCATCCTGCCGGTGGGCTTCAACCGCTTCGCCGTGAGCCTGAACCAGCTCTCGAGCGGCGACATCGTCCGCACCGACTTCGAGTTCCCCGAGGGCGGCAACCCGCAGTTCGGTGAGACCTTCGAGTGGTCGGCCACCGCCGTCGGGCTGCACTACGCGCGCCTGGTGACCGACCGGCTCGCCGTGGGCGTGGCCGGCAAGTTCATCAACGAGGGCATCCCGGGCGCCGACGCGGATTTCTTTGCCGGCGACATCGGCGTCCAGTTCGAGACCGGGATCCTGGCGACCCGCCTGGCGGCCGCCTTCTTCAACCTGGGCTCGGACTCGCACGTCGATGGAGCGCTGGTGCGCCGGCGCGTCGAGCAGAGCTCGCTGGTCGAGCGGACCGGCACGCTCGACACGCGCCGCACGCTCGACATCGGTCTGCTCACGAACGAGGTCGAGCTGCCGACGGGGTTCCGCTTCGGCATCGCCACCGATCTGGTCGGCCGCGCCGAGGCGCTGCTCGGCCCGTCGGGCATGCACCGCTTCCAGGCGATGCTCGATGTGGCCGATGGCACGGACACGCCGCTCTCGCCCACCGTCGGCCTGGAGTACAGCTTCCGCGACATCCTCTACCTCCGGGGCGGGAAGCGCTGGGCCAACGAGGAGCAGATCTCGCGCGATTTCTCGCACCTGCTGTCCTTCGGCGGCGGGCTGGCCGTGCCGCTGCCCGGCGGCAGGCGGCTGATGTTCGATTACGCGTTCACCGACGCGGGCGACCTCCAGAACGTGCAATCGTTCGCACTCGAGCTGGCGTTCTGATCGGAGAGGGATCATGAGACTACGAGCCCAGGCCTTGACCATCGCCTTTCTCAGCGGCTTCGCCGCGGCGGCTCCCGCGCAGGTCGCGTCCGGTCAGTTCCAGCTCACGCCCTACGGCGGGTTCCTCTGGGCCGACAAGAGCGCGGCGCTCGACGACGCGCCCGTCGTCGGGCTGGAAGGCGTCTATTATGCCAGCACGAACATCGCCTTCGGCTTCTACGGCAGCTTCACGCGCGGCCAGAGCGACGGCTCCTACTTCCCCGCGATGCAGTGGGACGTGGGACCCGACACCACCCGCCTCTTTCACGTGGGCCAGGACCTGAGCATTGCGACCTACGGCGGCGTGCTCAAGCTGGGGATGACTTTCGGCCGCATCGCGCCCTACGTGGCCGGCGGCATCGGCGGCTACACCTTCTTCCTCGACCCGCAGTCGAACGACCAGCCGCAGGTCATGAGCGGCACGACCTTCGAGGCCGGCGGCGGCTTCCATCTCGGACTGACGCAGCGGACCGGCCTGCGCGTAGACGTGCGCGACGTGGTCTTCACCGACTACGACCGCGACAAGCTGAACCCGGTGCAGGAGCGCTTCCGGAGCACCGTGTTCCTGCACGCGCGCCCGCCGGCGGCGGAGTCGACCGTTCACAACCTGCGCGCGGCCATCGGCTTCACCTATCTGCCCGGCCGCTGACCAACCGCTACCAGAAGCCCAACAGGAGGAGCCTGTGCCCGCTCATTCTTGGCGCCGGATCGCAGCGCTCGCCCTCGCGCTGCCCGCCGCGGCCCTGAGCGCCTGCGAGGAGGAGAACGCCGTCGTCGACGTTACCGGCGACCATCCGATTCTGAACTTCGTCACGGCGGTCGCCGCCCCCTCGCTGCCGGGCGGCACCCTCACGCTGGCGGTCGGCATCGGCGGCTTCGATCTCACGCCGGCCGACGCCTTCGCCCGCGGCACCGGTGCCCTGGGAAACTACAAGGCCGTTCCGCCCTTCACCGGGCGCGGCTTCGATGCCACGGCGGCCGTCCGCAACAGCTCGCAGGACCCGCGCGTACCGGCCCTGGTCAGCAGTAGCGGTGCCGTGGGCCCGGTCGAGGGCCTCAGCCCGACCGCGTTCCTGGCGCTCTTCAACCCTGTCTTCACCGGTGTCGGACCGGGATTCTGGGATCTCTTCGGAGGCGTCCGCGGGCTGAAGGCGAACACGACCTACACGGTGGCGCTCGCGCGCATGGCGCTCGCTGTCAACGGGGAGCTCGATCAGGTCGAGCGCCTGCTCGGGCTGCGCGTCGCTCAGCCCGATTCCCTGTACTTCCTCGGCGGTGCCGAGAGCGGAGCCGAAACCGCCACCTGCGACTTCACGACCGCCGTCTCCGTTAATACTGCCAGAAATCCCGTGGTGCTGGGGACGATCACCACCAACGCCAACGGCGCGGCCACCGTCGACTGTGTCCCGTTCGCGGGCGGCGACTCGCCCTGGTGGCGCAACTTCACGACCCAGACCCCGACCGGCGTGAACGATTCCACTCCCGTCGGCATCAACGGCGCCGGTGCAACGGTCAAGCCGGGCCAGTACAACTACGTCCTGATCGTGGAAGGGCAGGGGACCGCGACCAACAAGCTCCCCGACGTCGCGCCCACGCTCCGCATCCAGCTCGGCCCCGACATCGATGCCAGCGGGAATGCCGTCGATGAAACCTTCTCACCCTTCCCGATCGCGCAGGTCAACCCGAACACCATCAAGAACCTGCCGGGCGGCACCAACGCGTTCGCCTTCCCCGTCTCGCTCGCGCTCACGATCCGCACCCTGCCGGCGCTGTCCACCGGCACCTACAAGGCGTTCCTCGTCAAGCGCAGCACCGGCGCCAGCGTTCCGGCCACCGGCTCGTATACGGTCGACGGGAGCGCAGCCACGACGCAGGCCGCCTTCAACAGCCCCTCCGACACGTCGGTCCACACGCTGGCAGTCGACGAGCAGTCCGCCGGCGTGGCCCCGAAGGACTTCGACCGCATCGTGCTGGCCATCGAGACGGGCGACGTCGCCACCCCGAGCAACCTCTTCCTGGGCTTCGACTACCTGGACGACCGCGGCAACGCCGAGCCCAGAGATGACCGGCTGACCACCAGCGGAAGCCTGGTCTTCGGCAAGCCCAGGAGCGAAGATGTCGAGCGGTACGTCCCCGCCGGCTCCGGCAAGGGACAGATTTTCAAGGACTCCCTCATCGTCTCCTTCCGCGGCGTCAAGCCCGCGCCCGCCGGCTGGAAGTACCAGGGCTTCATGGCGCTCCAGGACAAGACGGGCATCACGGCCGGCAGCGAGGTCCTCGTCGCCGACAGTATCGCCGTGGACGAGAACGGCAACGTCGACGTCCGCATTGGCGGTGTCACGCTCGCCAACTTCAACGCGTTCATACTTGGGCTCACGCCCGCCATCGGTACGCCGAGCGGTCTCTCGCCCTTCCTCATTCACCTGAGCGAGGACTACAAGGCCAAGTTCGAGGACTTCTTCGGCGCGGGGAGCTGAGCCGCGTGAGGGCGGCCCACAAACATATGTTTGAAGGCGCCCGCCGGCGTCTCTTGACACCGGCGGCCGACGCTGTCACTATGACGCTGCCCAAGCACAGAAGACCCAGCAAAACGAGTCGGACGAAACCGTCCGCCGCTCGCTGAGCGGCGGGCTCGAACCGACCGCCTGAACGCTCGCTGAGCCATGCGGTCGGGGTTCCTTCCTGTTGTAGTCTAGACAAAACGATGGGCCGGCCCGGGCGCCGGGGGCCTGGCGTGCTGGAGCGCGCCGTGGCCCCGGGGTTCGTGTAACCGGGCGGTGGGGCGTGAATATCGTTCCCCTTGGACGGGGTTGGGATGCAGGCTGCCTGGTTCGTTGCAGTCAGACAGAACAGCGCACGCCGGGACCGTCGCTGCGGGCCGGGGGGTGCGTGTGTCCGGTCTCGCCCTCGTCATTGTCGAAGCCTTTCTGCCAGTCCCGTTCTTCCCGGGAGGATCCTGTGATTCGTCGCACGTTGCTCGTCGCGGCTCTGGGCGCGTTCGCGCTCCTGGCGATCGCTGCCTCGGCCTCCGCCCAGGCGGTCGGCTCCATCACGGGTCTGGTGACGGACCAGCAATCGGGCCAGCCGCTGGAAGGGGTGCAGGTCTACGTGCCGCAGTTGAACCGGGGCACGCTGACGCAGTCGAACGGCCGCTACTTCATCATCAACGTGCCGGTCGGCATGTACGCGGTGGAAGGGCGCATGATCGGGTACGCCACCGTGCGTTACGAGAACGTGGTGGTCGCCACGGACATCACGCGCCAGGTCAACCTGCAGATGGTCTCGGAGGCATTGGCGGTCGAGGAGATCATTGTGACGGCCGAGCGCGTGCCGCTGATCGAGCTGACGGCGGCCGGCTCGCAGAACACGGTGACCTCGGAGGAGCTCTCGGCCCTGCCCGTGACCAGCATCTCGGGCGCGCTCTCGCTTCAGCAAGGCTTCCTGGAGGTGCCGCAGAACACGGACGTGCTTTCGCTCGGCGAGGTGCGGCGCAACGTGATCTCGCCGGTGCGCATCCGCGGCGGGCGGGGTGGTGAGACCCTGACCCTGATCGACGGCATTCCCGTGAACAACTGGGTGCTGGGCGGGCGCTCCTTCGACCTGAACGTGACCGCGGTGGAGCAGGTCGACCTGCTGAAGGGCGGCCTCGAGCCGCAGTACGGCAACGCGCTCTCGGGCGTAGTCAACATCACCACGCGCGAGGGCGGCGCGGAGCCGCAGGGCTGGCTGGAGATGCGCAGCTCCCGCGTCGCGGGCGAGCTCTTGGGCTGGACCCCGTCGGAGCTCGAGGACCGCATGCAGGTCCAGGGCTCCGTCTCCGGCACCGTGCCGTTCATCCCGGGCGACCGTCTGCGCTTCGCGCTGTCCGGATCGCAGGGCTCGGCGCGCGCCGACGTCTTCGAGTTCGATAACGACGTCTTCATCCCGTCCAACCCGCAGGCCAGCACGGCGCACGAGCTCGATGTCTTCCCCGGCTGGCGCGCCTTCGGCTTCGACGAGGAGCGCGACCTGTTCGGCAAGCTCACCTTCCAGGTGACGCCGGCCACGAAGCTCAACTTCACGGCCATCGACTACCAGCGGCAGTACCAGCCGTTCGACTTCCGTTACCTGCTCACGTACGACAACCCGCTGAATTCCCCGATCATTGCCACGGCGGAGGACTCGGCCGCGTACATCATTAACACACTCGGCCTGCTGGGC
>JACQPS010000321.1 GCA_016207445.1 Gemmatimonadota bacterium
AGCATGAGCAGCGTGGTCTGGCCCAGCGCGAAGGTGCTCGTGTCCTGTTCCTCGAACGGATCGCTCGTCGACCCGGTGACGTAATCCAGGTTGGCTCGCACATTGACGAATGGGATCGGCAGGTCCAGCTCGACCGCGAAGCCCAGGGCGAAGGAAGATTCCAGCCTGGTGACGATGTTCGTCGCCGAATCGAGCCGGAACTCGGTGAGGTTGCTCTGCGGCAGGTGCGCGCCGATCCGGGGCACGATCTGGAGCCCGACCCCGGCCTTCTGCCCGGCCGCGGGCCCGGCCAGGGTCAGCAGCAGCCCCGCGAGCACGACAGCGCCTCGGCGGATCATCATCGCCCTCCGATCTAAGCTTTTTTTCGTTTTCTGCCAGAGGCGGCGCGGCCGGCCCGCTCGAGCAGCAGCGCGCCGGACTCCTGCACCTCGGCCCGCCACCCCGGCGGCAGCCAGGTGGTGGCGCTGTACTCGAGCACTACCGCCGGCCCCGCGATCCGGTGCCCGCCGAGAAGCCGGCGTCGTTCAAAATGCGTGGCGCGCATACGCCGGCCCTCGTAGACGACGCCGCCCGTCCCCTGCCGTGGCGGCGCCCGTTTCGGGGCGCGCTCCAGCTTCGTCGCCGGGACGCGCGGCGGCGGCGCCGTCGCCTCGACGCGCAGCGTCACCGCCTCCACCGCTGCATCGCGCCGCGCGTAGCCGTAGCGCGCCTCGTGCGCGCGGTGGAACGCCTCCAGCCAACCGGTTGCCGGGACGTGCAGCTCGTAACTCTGGCCGCGGTAGCGCGCGTCCACGGCACGCCGGAATCGGAGCGCGCGCCGCGGGATGCCCTCTTCCGCCATGGCCGCGGCGGCCGCGCGCTCCAGCTCCACGAAGACCTCGCGCAAGGCCGCGGGCGTGGCGCGCTCCTCCGGCCAGAGCACGGTGCGGGCCGCGTCCTTGCGCACCGGCGAGCCGAGCATGCCGTAGGCGGAAAGGAGCCCGGGATCGGGCGGCACCAGCACGCGCGGCAGCCCGAGCCGGTCCGCCAGCTCGGCCGCGTGCAGCGGCGCCGCGCCGCCGAACGCGACCAGCGTGAAGTCGGCCGGGTCGTGGCCGCGCTCGACGCTGATGACGCGCAGCGCGCCTTCCATGGCGGTGTCGGCGACCGCGAGCACGCCCTCCGCGGCGGCTTCCAGATTCGTGCCGAGGCGCTCTGCGAGCGCGCGCAGCGGCGCCTCGATCGCGGCGCGGTCGAGCGGCCGCTCGCCGCCCAGGAAGCCGTGGGCGGGGAGGCGGCCGAGCCAGACGTGGGCATCGGTTACAGTAACGTCGCGCCCGCCGCGACCGTAAGAGACCGGCCCCGGATCCGCGCCGGCGCTCTCGGGGCCGACGCGCAAGGCGCCGCCGGCGTCGACGTGCGCGATCGAGCCGCCGCCCGCGCCGACGGTGTGAATGTCCACGACCGGGATCGCGACCGGCGTCCCCGCCACGGCGAACTCACGCGTGTGCAGCGGACGGCCGGGACAGAGTGAGACGTCGGTCGAGGTGCCCCCCATGTCGAATGTGATGACGTGATCGAAGCCCGCACGCCGGGCCGCTTCGAGCCCGCCCATCACGCCGCCGGCCGGCCCGGACAGGATCGTGTGGACCGCCTCGCGGCGCGCGCGCGCGACCGGCACCGCGCCGCCGCCCGAGCCCATCACGCGCACGCGCGCCGCCCCCGATTCCGCCTCGAGGCGCGCGAGGTAGCGGTCCATGCGGGGGGCGACGTAGGCGTTCGCGACCGTCGTCGCCATGCGCTCGTACTCGCGGTACTCGGGCAGCAGCTCGGAGGAGAGGGAGAGCGGAATGCCCGCGCCGGCCAGCGCGCGGCCGACCCGCCGCTCGTGGCCCGGGTCGGCATAGCTGTGCAGCAGGCAGACGGCTATCGATTCCGCGCGCGCGACGCGCGCGGGCAGCCGCTCCAGCTCCGCGTCGTCGAGCGGCTCCAGCTCCGCGCCCCGAGGATCCAGCCGCCCCGCGATCCCGTGCCGGTCCTCGGCCGGGACCAGCGGCGGCGGCCGCCGCCCGACCAGTGCATACAGCTGCGGCCGGTTCTGCCGCCCGATCTCCAGCACGTCCTCCAGGCCGCGGTTGGTCACGAGCGCTACGCGCGCGCCGCGCCTTTCCAGCAATGCGTTGGTGGCTACGGTCGAGCCATGAATCAGCACGAAGGCCTCAATGCGGGACGCGGCGACCCGGCGACGCGGCGACGCGGCCAAGCTGGCAGGTTTCAGGGCGAGCACGCGGCTAATCCCCTCCAGCACCGCCCGCGCCGGATCCGCCGGCGTGGACGGCAGCTTGAGCACGCTGAGTCGCCCGGCACGCAGGTACACCACGTCCGTGAAGGTCCCGCCCGTATCCACCGCGACGATTGACAGGCCACGCGCTCGTGCCGACATTGCGTAACTTTCGCTCCCTTTTTCGCTTACGAATGCTGCAGCCCGGCTTCTCCGACTTTCATCGCCTCGCCGCCGCCGGCGGCCTCGTCCCGGTCTGGCGCGAGTTCCTGTTCGACGCCGACACCGCGGTCACCGCGTACTACAAGCTCGCCCGCAGTCTTCCGAGCCCGAGCGCGAGCGCGAGCCCGCACTTCGGCTTTCTGCTCGAGTCGGTGGTCGGCGGCGAGAAATGGGCGCGCTACACCTTCCTGGGCACCGCTCCGCGCGAGGCGTGGAAGCTCGAGGCAGGCGGGCGCATCTCGCGCTGGCTGCCGGAGACCGGCTGGAGCGAGACGACGACGTCGCCCGACCCGCTCGCCGACTTCGACCGCCTGCTACACCAGCGCCGCCCGGTGTCCGTGCCGAGGCTGCCACGCTTCTTCGGCGGCGCCGTCGGCTATCTCGGCTACGACGTGGTCCGCTACATCGAGCGGCTGCCCGCCGCGCCGCCGGACGACACCGGCCTGCCCGAGGCGCTCTTCCTCTTCACGGACGTGGTCCTCGCCATCGACAACGTCTTCGGCCGCGCGCGCGCGATCGCCGTGGTCGAGACGGACGGCGCCGATGCGGCGGAGCTGCGCCGCCGCTACGACGAGGCGGCGGAAAAGCTGGACGCGGTCGTGACCACGCTGGCCGAAGCGCACGGGCCGGAGCCGCTCGCGCTCGAGGCCGCGGAAGCGGACCCGCCGTTCCAGAGCAGCTACACGCGCGCGGCGTTCGAGGAGCACGTGCGCCGGATCAAGGAGTACATCGCCGCGGGCGATGCCTTCCAGGTCGTGCTCAGCCAGCGGCTCACCGTGCCACTCGAGGCGCGGCCATTCGACCTGTACCGCGCGCTGCGCTCGCTCAATCCGTCGCCCTACCTCTACTACCTCGACCTGGACGGGCTCGCGCTCGTGGGCTCCTCGCCCGAGGTGCTCGTGCGCGTCGAGGACGGTCAGGTCACGGTGCGGCCGATCGCGGGGACGCGCCCCCGCGGCCAGACCGAGCAGGAGGACGCAACGCTCACGGCCGAGCTGCTGTCCGATGAGAAGGAACGTGCCGAGCACCTGATGCTCGTCGACCTCGGCCGCAATGACGTGGGGCGCGTCGCCCGGTACGGCAGCGTGCGCGTGCCCGAGTACATGGCGGTCGAGCGTTACAGTCACGTGCTCCATCTGGTCAGCCAGGTGGAGGGCCGGCTGCGCGACGGGCTCTCGGCCATGGACGCGTTCCGCGCCTGCTTCCCCGCCGGCACGGTGACCGGCGCACCCAAGATCCGGGCCATGCAGATCATCGACGAGCTGGAACCGGTCCGCCGCGGCCCTTACGCGGGCGCCGTCGGCTACTTCGCGTACGGGGGTCAGACCATGGATGCGGCCATCGCGATCCGGACCCTCGTGGCCGCGCAAGGACGGGCGCACGTGCAAGCCGGGGCGGGCGTCGTCGCCGACTCGATCCCCGAACGCGAGTACCAGGAAACGCTGGCCAAGGCGCGCGCGCTCCTGCGCGTGCTGCGCATGGTGCCGCGCGCGGCGGCGGCGGAGTCCGGCTGAGGGCGGCAACTTCCGGCCGACCTTCCGGCGGCCGCACCCCGAGGTGTTTCGCTGCTCGCGCGGCGCGGGAAGGTATCCGGACGCACGGCGCCGCAGCAACCCTGGCGCGCCTGGCCGGCTCCCCTCCGAGTCACGAACTCGCCTGCTCCCACGTTCTTGTTCCGGAGACACGCGCCGCACGGGAAGCGATAACGATTTTCGCTTCAAACTTGGGCGGGTGGCCCCTTGACGAACTGCTGGCGGCACCGTAGGCTCTCCGCCTCGTGCAGCCCATGCAGTGATGGCGCAACGAACTGCCTTCCCCAGCCCGCCAGCCAGGGCCGGGCGACGGTAGCCTTGTGCCTGCTGGTAGCAGTCGAACATACCTCCGCCCCAGCCATTGCGGGTTGGCGGAGGGCGTAATGGCCCAGCGCCACTGCGGCCTTTTCAGACTGTGACTTTCTACCTTCCGACGGAGGATCGCATGCGCCTCTCAGTTCGCGCCGCCGTACCGAGCGCATCCCTCGTCGTGCTGCTGCTGGGGCTGTTCGCCGGCTCGGCCGCGGCACAGCAGACGACGGGGAAGATCGAGGGCCGGGTCCTGGATGCCCAGTCGGGGCAGCCGCTGATCGGGGCCCAGGTCTCGGTGGTCGGCACCCGCTACGGCAATATCACCAACGAGGAGGGCTACTACTTCCTCAATAACATCCCGGCGGGGCTGCACGACATCCAGGCGCAGTACATTGGCTACCAGACCGTCACCGTCGTCAGCCAGCGCGTGCTGGTGGGCCAGAGCATCACCCTCAACTTCCAGATGCAGTCGCAGGCGATCGCGCTCGAGGCGATCACCGTCGAGGGTGAGGCCAACCCGCTGGTCCCGCGCGACCAGACCCAGACCAAGTCGATCATTACCGGCGACGTTGCCGACGCGATCCCCGTCGAGAACGTCCGCCAGATCGTGGCACTGCAGCCGGGGATCGTCGAGACCGGCGACCGGCGCGGCCAGGTGGTGCGCGGCGGCCGCCCGGGCGAGGCCGCGGTCTATCTGGACGGCGTGCTGGTCCGCAACTTCAACGCGGGCGCCCAATCCGAGATCAGCGTGCAGAACAGCGCGGTCGAGGAGGTGGACGTGCTGGTCGGCGGCTTCGGCGCCGAATACGGCCAGGCCATGTCCGGCGTCATCAACCTGGTCTCCCGGGGCGGCGGCACCCGCTTCAGCGGCGCGCTCGGCATCGAGACCGACCAGATCGCGCTCGAGCGCAACTTCGGCTACACCCGGCTCGAGGCCAGCATCGCCGGCCCCATTCTCGGCGAGGCGCTCGGGTTCTCCGCAGCGCTCACCGCGATCGGCCAGGAGGACGCCCGTCCGACCTTCATGGGCTCGGAGATCGGCAGCCTCACGTTCCCGAGCCTGGCCGACCCCGACGCGACCGTGACCTTCCCGATCGGGCAGACCCGCTTCTTCCAGCCGACCGGCGCGCTGACCAACGTCGCGACCGGCGAGGCCGCGACCGCCGCGGACTGCCTGGCCGGGACTGTCGAATGCGTGCACAACTTCGAGGAGATCCAGGATCTCGGCGATAAGAAGCCGTGGAACAACGGCGACGAGTACAACCTCAACTTCAACGTGCGCGGCACGCTGGCCAGCACCCGCTATAACCTGGGGCTGACGCTGGCGCGCCAGCAGCGCCGGTTCTTCGATGCGCAGCTCCAGTTCCGGCCGCACGGCCTGTCCGCGCGCCGTGACAAGCAGTGGCTGCTGCGCGGCGGCATCGAGCAGGTGCTGTTCCAGGGCGCGGAGAGCGGCGCCAACCTGCGCGTGAACGTGGGCATCGGCGAGGACGAGTTCGTCGCCGGCATCCTCGGCAACGAGCTCGCGGACACGCTCGACGTCATCCGCGGCGATAAATTCCCGATGGATGGCGATCTCCTCGGCTTCACCTTCGATGATTTCGCCTACCCCTTCGAGGACAGCTATACCATCGAGCGCTGGTTCGAGCGCTTCGATTCCATGGCGGACAACCCGGCGCTGGATTACCTCACGCCCATCGTCACGCTCACGAATCCTGCGACCGGCGAGCCGTGGACGCTCCAGGACGCGACGACAGTGTTCCGCGGCGGCGCGAACGTCGATGAGCCCTTCGGCCTGGGTGACTTCTTCTGCTGCTTTGCGCGTTACGGCGTGCGCCGCGAGAAGACTTTCTCGATCCGCGGCGACATCGACTGGCAGGTCAACCGCTGGAACCGCGTCCTGGTGGGCGCCGAGGTCCTCAAGAAGGACATCGTCAATATCGGCCTCGGCAGTCTCGGGGTGACCGCGCAAAGCGGCGTGAGCGTCACGAGCCCGACCTTCCAGAACGTGTTCCAGGCCGAGCCGACCATCGCGGGCTTTTACGCCAAGGACCGTCTCGACCTGGGCGAGGTCGTGGTGGAGCTGGGCGCGCGGCTCGACATGTTCGACAGCGACGTGCTGTATCCCGAGATCCCGGGCTTCGCGCTCCCGGTCTCCGACCCGGTGACCGGAGAGAAGAACGTGCCCAACCTCGTCGAGCAGGAGACGCAGTGGCAGTTCAGCCCGCGGCTGGGTGTGGGTTTCCCCGTCACGGAGAACACGCAGTTCCGGCTGAGCTACGGCCACTTCACGCAGGTGCCGGCGCTCTACGCGCTGTTCGCGGGCGTGACGAGCGACCTGAACAAGACGAACCCGAACACGATTTTCGGCCGCCCGATCGACTTCGGCCGCACCGTGGGCTTCGAGTTCGGCTTCACGCACTCGTTCAACCCGCAGACGGTGGTCGACATCTCCGGCTACACGCGCGACAAGCAGGGAGACGTCACCTTCCGCACCAGCCTGGTCGATCTGCCGAACCAGCCGAACACGACGGTCAAGATCATGAGCAACGCGGACTTCGGCTATACGCGCGGGCTGGATGTCCGGCTGACGCGGCGGTTCGCGAACATCCTCAACCTCGGGGCCAACTACAGCTACCTCACCTCGAAGAGCACCGGCTCCGACCCGAACACGTACCTGATCACCATCGGCCGCCAGACCAACCCGGTCACAGGCGAGCCGATCCCGCCGCCGCAGTCGACGTTCGCGACGGACTTCGATCAGCGGCACACGATCTCGGCGTCCGGCGTGATCACGACGCCCGCCGATTTCTCGGTCGGGAATCCGGCGCTCGACTTCCTGCTGCGCAACCTGCATACGAGCCTCGCCTTCCAGGCGCGCAGCGGGTTGCCGTACACGAAGACCCGCACCGACTATGCGACCGCCTCGATCGGCGGACCGGACCCGGTCTTCTTTATCGGCGATTTCCAGCAGACGCGCCTGCCCTGGACCTACATCATAAACGCGCGGGTGGGGCGTAACCTCCGCGTGGGCGGCAGCAGCCTGCTGGCCTTCGTCAGCGTGCGCAACCTGCTGGACACGAAGAACGTGCTGGACGTGTTCTCCAAGACCGGCTCGCCCATCAACCCGGGCCTGACCGCGCTGCTGAGCGGCACCACCGGCAGTTCCCGCGTATCCGACGAGGAGATCGTGATCGCCGACGAGGAGGATGCGTTCCGACGGGCGCTGCTCGAGCGCAGGGAGCGGACGTTCGGCAACGGGGACGGTGTGCTGAGCGTGGAGGAGCAGCAAAGCATCTCCATCCAGTCCTTCTTCGCCGGTGGGCACAACCCGGAGTTGGGCCAGTTCACCGGCTACTATTTCGGCGAGCCGCGCCAGATCCGGCTCGGCTTCGAGTGGCGGTTCTAACCGGAACGGGTGGGGAGGCGCGGCGGCGCGCCTCCCCACATTACGCACACGGAGTGCTCTCATGAATCGATTTCGAGTGTTCGTCTGGGGTCTCGCGCTGACCGGCGCCACGCTCGTCGCGGCCGGCTCGCTCTCGGCGCAGACCACCAC
>JACQPS010000319.1 GCA_016207445.1 Gemmatimonadota bacterium
CCGGGAAACGAGGGTCCCATACTCCCGCCGGAGGTGCCGGGCACCTGGTGCGGAAGCGCCCCCGCCGGTCGCAGCATCTGTGCCCCCGGACGCCCGCCGCAACCGCAGCCCACCTCTCGGACAGAGCCCCGGGCGGCGGCCCGCAACCGCGCACGCTTGCAGGCCGCTTGCCATCACCCGCGCTTTTTCCGGGTCAGGGCGCGGCGGGCGCGTGCTGTCGCGAATTGTCCCAGCTGCCTGCGGGGCCTGGGGACATCCTAGCCCAGGGTGGGCGGATTTGGGCACGTATTTCATTGCCAGCAAAGGGATTAGGACGGTCGCCCGGTGGTATCGCCATTGCGCCGCAGGCGAGCGTACCCGCGTGTGCGCGCGGGCGGGGCGCGCCGGCGACTGGTCCGTCGGCTGGACTCCTTCGAGAGAGAGGACGCCGTGATCCGGCCCGCGGGGCCCGCTGTGGGCGCGTTGCTGCTGCTGCACACCGGTGCCGCGCTCGCGCAGGGGGTGCGTGTCAGCGGCTCGACGAGCGCGCAGTACTTCGAGGTCCGGCCCCTGGTGACGGACAGCGTGGCGGTCGAGACCACCGATGGCGCCGGCGTCCTGCGACGTGCCGGCGACGGCGTGCCCGTGCGCTGCTTTCCGGGCGAGAGCTTCTGCCGCTACTACCGCGCGGTCGATCCGGTCTCGACGCTGCCGCTCATCCAGGATGTGCGCGTCAGCGCCTGGGGCTTCGTACCCGGGCTGCGCCTGTACGCGCACGTGCGCGGCCGCGCTGCGCTGGGGGATGCGCGCGACCTCTGGCCGCGCGCCGATGATCGCTTCGACGCCCTCGCTCTCTTTCTCGAGCTCGATCGCGGCTTCCTGCGCGCCCGGGCGGGGCGACAGTGGAAGAGCTCGGGTCTCGGCCTCTACAACTTCGACGGCGGACTCGTCCGGCTGCAATCGGCAGGCGGGCTCGGTCTCGACCTCTTCGGCGGCTGGGGACTGGTGCGAGGGCTGAATGAGCCTGTCACGGCGGGCGCGCTGCGGGCGATCGAGGAGCTCGCGCCCGACGAGCGCACCTATCTCGTGGGCGCCGAAGCGCGGGTCGGACCGTGGCGGTCGTTTCAGGCCAGCGTGCTCTACCAGCGGGAGATCCGCAGCGACCGCGCGGCGCTTCATTCCGAGCGCGTCGCCGCGGACGCGTCGCTGCGCGTCGCAGGCTCACTCGTCACGGGCGATCTCGAGCTCGACCTGGCGGGCGGCGCCGTGAACGAGGCGAGGCTGCGGGCGGATCTACCGTCCACGGCGGCCTGGGGCGCCGGCGTCGAGGTGAGACGCTACCAGCCGTACTTCGATCTGTGGACGATCTGGGGCGCGTTTGCGCCCGTCGGCTACAGCGAAGCGCTCGGCCGCGTGCATTGGGATGCAGGTAGCGAGCTCGACCTCCGGGCTCGCGGCGGCTGGCGGCGCTATGACGAGTCGGGTGCCGGCCTCTCCTTCGCGCCGCTGCGCCGCGACGGCTGGCGCCTGGGCGCGGATGGCGCCTGGCGCTTTGCCGCCGCGTGGACCCTCCAGGCCGGCTACCAGGTCGACGTCGGCTTCGGCGCGGCGCGCGCGGACGGAGACCTGGGTCTCCGACGCGAGCTCGGCGAGCGCGCCTCGCTCGCCGCGCGCCTGTCCGCGTTCCAGACCGCGCAGGAATTCCGCATCGGCGAAGGGACGGTGCTCGGACTCGCGCTCGAAGGCGGCGTGCGCGCGCGCGCCGGTACGCGCCTGGCGGGCAGCCTGCAGGCCTACCACCATCGGAGCAGTGTGGCCGCGGGTCCCGACTGGACCCAGTTGCGGGCGTCGCTGCGAGTAGAGTGGGCGCTGGGCGCCGAGCCCGGCCAGCGGGCGGCAGGAGGTGGGCGTTGATCGGGCGGCGCTCGCTGCGGTTGCTGCTTGTGCTGACGGCCGCCGGATCCGGCGCCTGGACGCTGACGCAGCGACAGGGGTTCCCGCACGAGCGGCACGCGCACCTCTTTCCGGTTTGTGCCGGTTGCCATCAGGAGGACGACGCCGGCGCCCCCACGTATCCGGACCCGCAGCTGTGCGCGGCGTGTCACGACGGCGCCGAGCGGGAGCGCGTGGCGTGGAGCGGTCCGCGGGTCCGGCCCTCGAACCTGCGCTTCTCGCACGGGGAGCACGCGCGCCTCGCAGAGCAGGCGGGTGCGGGCGTCGATTGCGGCGGCTGCCACACCAGCTCGGACGCGGGCGCCGGGGCGGTTGTGCCGGCCGCCGCAGCCACCTGCCTTGCCTGCCACAAGGCGGCGCCAGAGCACCTGAATCCGGCCAGCGATTGCCGCGCATGCCACCGCCCACTGGCCGAGGCGCCCGGGCTGTCCACCGAACGCATTCGAGCCTTTCCTCGCCCCGCGCCGCACGACTCGCCCGAGTTCCTGCAGCGTCATGCGCCCGCACCGGCCGCCGCCATCGCCCAGTGCGCGATCTGCCACGCGCGCGAGAGCTGTGAGCGCTGCCACCTGAACGCGCCCGCCCTCGCGGCCACCACCACGCTGGCGCGCGACGACCGGGTCCGGGACATGGTCGAGGGAATGGCCGCGGAGTACCCCCGCCCTACCGACCACGCGCGCGCGGACTGGCGCGGGCGGCACGGGCGGAGCGCACGCGCCGACGCCGCGAGCTGCGCCAACTGTCACGCGCGCACGAGTTGCGAGACGTGCCACATCGGCCCGGGCGCACGCGACGCCATCGCCGCGCTCCCCGCGGCGCGCCCGGGCCTGCCGCAAGGCGTGCGCATCGCACGCGGCGCGGCGGACGCGCCCGCCGGAGGCGCCGTGCGGGCGCGAGCCGCGCTCCTGCACCCCCGGGATTTCCTGCGCAGTCACGAGGCTGCCGCAGCGGTCGACCAGCCCGCGTGCAGCGGGTGTCATGCGCGCAGCTTCTGTGTCGACTGCCACGACGGCGCGAGCCACCCCGACTTCCATGTGGCGAACTTCGCGCTGCGGCACGGGGCGGAAGCGTATGCGCGCGAATCGGACTGCGCGGCCTGTCACAACACCGAGGTCTTCTGCCGCGCCTGTCACGAAGCCGCCGGCCGCGCGTCGCGCGGCCGACTCGACGCCGCCTTTCATAACGCGCAGCCGCTCTGGCTCCTGAAGCACGGGCAGGCGGCGCGGCAGGGCCTGGAAAGTTGCACGAGCTGCCACGCCCAGCGCGACTGCATGCAATGCCATTCCCGGACCGGCGGCTGGGGTGTCAGCCCGCACGGACCCGGCTTCGATCCGGCACGGATGGCGGAGAAGAACCAGCTCGTCTGTGCCCGTTGCCACGTGGGAAAGCCGCCCCGTCGAAAGTGAGGCAGACCGCATGACACCAGAGCAGGATTCGGGCGGAGCGATCGCGCGTGTCGCCACGCTGGAGCCGACCACGATCCCGGGGATCTTCCGCCACTACCTGAGGGACCTGATCTACGGTGCGAATGACGGGCTCGTCACCACCTTTGCCGTGGTCGCGGGCGTCACGGGCGGAGACCTGTCCGCGCGGGTCGTCCTCATCCTCGGGCTGTCGAACCTGCTGGCCGACGGTTTCTCCATGGGCGCCAGCAATTACCTCTCGATCCGCTCGCACGAGGCCGCGCGCGAGGCCGAGGGCCTGGACATCGAGGAGACCCACGCGATTCGCCACGGCGCGGCCACCTTCGGCGCGTTCATCCTGGCTGGCGCCGTCCCGCTCCTCGCCTATCTGCTGCCCGCCGGCATCGCGGACCGGTTCGCCAGCGCGACCGTGTTCACACTGGCCACCATGTTCGGCGTGGGCGCCACGCGCGCTCTGGTCACCGAGCGGCGGTGGTGGACGAGCGGGTGTGAGATGCTCGCCGTCGGAGCCGCGGCCGCCGCCGTCGCCTACGGCGTGGGCGCGGCCGCCGCCGCGCTGAGCGCGGGCTGAGGAGACGATGCCGGCCGGAACGACCGAAGGGGGGCGCGACGGGTGAGACGCTCGGCCCGGCCGGCTGCGCGACACAGGAGGTTCCATGATGCAATCCATTCTGGTTCCGCTGGACGGCTCCCATTTCAGCGAGCACGCGCTGCCGATCGCGCTCGGCCTCGCCCGCGCCTACCGTGCATGCCTGCATCTCGCGCACGTGCACCGCGGCGTCATCCCGGGCCTGCAGATGGAGGTGGCACGCCGCTACAGCAGCGAATGGGATGAGGAAGCGCGGGCGCGCGAGCGCAGCTACCTCGAGGAGATCGCGGTGCGGAGCCGCGAAGAGTGCGGCATCACCGTCCGGGCCACACTCCTGGAGGGCGCCGTCTTTCATGCGCTGCTGGACTACGCCACGGGCGCCGGCATCGATTTCATCGTCATGACCACGCACGGTCGAGGCGGGCTCAGCCGGGCGTGGCTGGGCAGTGTGGCGGACGAAGTGGTGCGCCAGGCGGGCGTACCGGTTCTGCTGCTCCGGCCGGAAGCACGCGGCGCGGCCCCCGCGTTCGTGCCGCGCCTCCCGTTCCAGCACGTGCTCGTGCCGCTCGATGGTTCCGAGCTGGCCGAACAGGTCCTGGTCCGAGCTGCCGCGATTGCCCGTCTGACCGGGGCTCGGCTCACGTTGCTGCGTGTCTATTCGATGATGCCTGGAATCGGCGGGGATCTCTCCGGTGTCGGTTTCTCGCTCGCCTACATTGACGCCACGCGCGCAGAGGCCGAGACGTACCTGGCCGGCGTGGCGGAGCGGCTACGGCGGCAGGGGCTGTCTGTGGAGCAGGTGCTGGTCAGGGATGCGCGGCCGGCGGTGGCGATCCTCGACTGCGCGGAGCGGAACGCGGTCGACCTCATTACCATGGCCACGCACGGGCGCAGCGCGTGGTTGCGCTTCGCGCTCGGGAGCGTGGCCGACAAGGTCGTGCGCGGCTCGCACATACCCGTGCTCGTCTTGCGGCCCGCGCCCGTGCCGGAGCGAGAGAGCGCGCCCGACGCAGCCCGCAGCGGCGTCAACGTACCGGAGCCCGGGCCAGGAGCCACCGTGCCCTGACGGCTCCGGCGCGGCGCCGGCGTTCGTGCTACGACGTCCGGGGCCGGGCGCCCCGTTGCCCGGCCACGTCGGCGACGATCAGATCCAGAGGCGCCCCGTCGACAGCCCGCGCTCCCCGCGCCCGGCCGCGATCGCCTCCGACGGCTCTGCCGCCTCGATGGCCACATCGATGCGCGGTCCCCGGACCAGCGTGGCATGTGCGGGGCAGCCCCGTACCACGCGCTCGATGGCCGCGCGGTACCGTTCCGGAATTCCCGCCGGCAGCTGGACACGCACCGCGTAGTGACCAATGCGATACGGTTCCCGCGCGACCGACGGTACGACTTCCACGCGCAGTCCCTCCAGCGGCACGCCACGCACGTTGCAGAACTGGCCGACGTACAGAGCAATGCAGTTCGCGAGTGCTACGCCCAGCAACTCCAGGGGCGTAGCCGCAGCATCCTCGCCGCCGGCCGCGCGCGGTTGATCGGTCTCGATCCGGTGTCCGCGCACCTGCGCGCTGAAGCGCACGCCTCCCGCGGGCGTCACCACGATCGGTGCTTGCGGTCTGAGTTCTTCTCGGTCCACTCGGCTCTCCTGGGTGAGGTCCGGTCAGAGCGCCGGGACACCAGGGGCACGGGCGCCCCGTCAGGGGCACGGACCCGCCGTCCGTGTCCTCAACCGTCTACGCTAAACCAGGCCCGGACGGTGGTCTGTCGGGGGAAGCCGCAAACGCTGTGAGGTTCTGGAGGAAATCGCGGTACGGCCGGCCCCCTACAGCCGCGCGAAACCGCTCACCCTGCGGGCAGCAAGCGGTAGGACTGCCGGTTGCATCAGGTTTCGCCGGTCTCGGTCGCGTCGGCGCGCGCTGGCGCCGTGGGCTCCGCCGTGAACACCGGCGAGAGCCCGACCTCCTCCCGCAGCACCGTCTCGACCGCGAGCACGTACGGGAGCGCAGCGCCGAGCTTCGGGCGCACGTCGCCGGGCTCGTAGCTATCACGGACCCATGGGCCACCGGAGTAGGTAGCGTGGTGCAGCAGGCGGACGGCCGCACTCCTGCGCTCGGCCGCGCCGGCGGCATCGAACCGCTGCGTCAGCACGGTGAGGCTCTCGTCGACGTGGCGGCGCACTGCCCCCGCCAGAAAGCTGCCGCCGGCGAACGAGAGGAAGAGGCCGCCGATCGCCGAGAGTCCGGCCAGTGCGATCAGCGCGATCGCGACCGGCCGGACCGGCTCCAACCCCGTCTTGCGGACCAGCCAGGGAACACCGAAGAAGAGGGCGATGGCCAGGAGCAGGAGCAAGCAGCCGACGGCCGAATAGTCGGACGGCAGCCGCTCCGCGGCGGCGCGCCGCCACTCGGCCACGATCTCCGCCCGCTCACCCGCCGGGAAACGCAGCAGCTCGCTCATGCGCGCCCCCGCGGCAGCGCCGCGCGCATTGCGTGCAGCGGCGCGGGCATGCCCCACCAGCGCTCGAAGGCGGCCGCTCCTTGCTGGATCAGCATCTCGAGCCCATCGGCCGCGCGCATCCCGCGAGAGCGCGCCTCGCGAACCCAGGGCGTCTCGCCCGCGCGATAGACCAGGTCGAGCACCGCCCCGATCCTGCCGACGCGGTCCAGCTCGAGCGGCAAGGCATCGCCCTCGTGCAGGCCCAGGGGCGTGGCGTTCACGACCAGGTCGAACGCCTCGCCACGCAGGTGAGCAACCTGCGAGAGCGCGCGCACGTTCGCGCTGGCGCTGAAGAGCCGCCGCAACGCCTCCGCCCGTTCCGGCGAGCGGTTCAGGACGACGACGGCGGCCACGCCTGCATCGAGCAGCCCCGCGAGCGCCGCGCGCGCGCCGCCGCCCGCGCCGAGCAGCAGGACCCGGGCGCCCGCGGCGGATCCGACCAGCGCCTGCAGCGCTCCCTGGAATCCGGCGATGTCCGTGTTGTCGCCCCAGACGCGGTCCTGCGCGGACCAGAAGGTGTTGCACGCGCCCGTGCGGTGCACGGCATCGGTCGCCCGGTCGAGCGCGGCCACCGCTCGTTCCTTGTGCGGAACCGTGATGTTGCCGCCGCCACCCGCGAGCGCGATGCCGCGCAGGAGGCCGGGCAGCGTCTCGGCCGTGCAGCGCAACGCCAGGTAGACGGCGTCGAGCCCGGAGGCCCGGAACGCCGCGTTCTGCAACGCGGGCGAAAGGGAGTGCGCGATGGGATCGCCCAGGAGGGCGAACAGGCGCGTGCCCGCCGCGGGCTGGCTCACGGCGCAAGGATGGTCGCGAGCCGGCTCAAGAGTCCCGCAACGGCACTCTCGAGCCGGTCGAACGTACGGCGGTAGCGCTCCTCGCCGCCGCCAAACGGGTCCTCGATGGCTTCGCCGGAACCTTCGCCGTCGATGAAGTCGCCGAGCAGTGACACCTTGCCCGTGCCGCCGAGCTCGAGCACCACCTCCTCCTGTGACGGTGACATCACCAGGACCAGGTCGGCCCAGTCCACCCACTCGGGCGTCAGGACCCGGGAGCTGTGCGTCCCGAGATCGAGACCGCGCTCGGCGGCCACGCGAACCGCCGCATCGGAAGCAGGGATGCCTTCACCCGCCGCCACGCCCGCCGATTCGACCGACACGTGCTTCCAGCCACGCCGCTCGATGGCCCGGCGCGCGATCGCACAGGCCAGCGGACTGCGGCAGGTATTGCCCGTGCACACGAAGAGCAGGTTGAACGTGGTCGGCTCGCTCTCCGCGGGCCGGCCCTCGCTTTCAGGCATCGAGCTCATCGAGCGCTTCCCGCAGCGCCTGCACCGGCACGGCGCCCGCGCGCAGGAGGCGGGGGCGTGCGCCCGAGCAGTCCACGATGGTCGAAGGCGGGGATGGCGGCAGCGCGCCTCCGTCCAGCACCCACACTTCCTGCGCGGACTCGAGGTCCCGCAACACCGCGAGCACCTCCGCAGCGCTGGTGGCCGGCGGCTGCCCGCGCCGGTTCGCGCTGGTGGAGGTGATCGGGCCGCGCAACTCGGCCAGGAGCGCGCGCACGCCCGCGTGCGGCGTGGCTCGCACCGCCACGGTCCCGTCCGTTGCGATCACGCCCGGCGGGTAGCGGCGCGGGTCGCCGCGCAGGCCGAGCGTGAGCGGGCCGGGCCAGAACGCTGCGGCGAGCGACCGCGCGGCGTCCGTCCATTCCAGGTCCGGCGCCTCCTCGATACTCCGGATCAGCAGCAGGAACGGTTTGGTTTCCGCGCGCGACTTCAAGCGCGCGAGTGCAGCCAGCGCCTCGGGCAGGAGCGCGCAGCCGAAACCGTACACCGTTTCCGTCGGGTACGCGACGAGCCCCCCGGCCCGCAGGTGCCGCGCCACGCGCGGCGCCGCCGCCCCCACCTCGACGGCGGTTCGGAACCGAACCAGGGGCGCGCTCATCGCCGGCGGCGTACGAGCAGCGCTTCGGCCACGGCCAGGTCCGCCGGGCTCGTCACCTTGATGTTCTCCGCCGAGCCCTCGACCACCACGACCGTGCCGTTGTAGCGCTCGACCAGCGCGGCGTCATCCGTGGCGACAACGCCGTCGGCCGCGGCCCGCCGGTATGCGTCCGAAATGAGACCGCAGGGGAACCCCTGCGGCGTCTGTGCGCGCCGGAGCCGGCGTCGGTCCGGCGTCGCCACGACGCGCCCTTCCTCGTCCACTTCCTTGATCGTGTCCCCCACCGCAACGGCGGGCACGGCGCCGACGCCGGGCCGGACCGCTGCGAGCACCCGGTCGATTGTGGCCCGGTCCACGAGCGGGCGCGCGGCATCGTGGATCAGGACGACGTCGGCATCCGCGGGGACGCGTGCCAACCCCCGCCGCACGGAATCGCCCCGCTCCTCGCCCCCGGGCACGATGACCACCCGCGGGTCCAGCCGGACCAGCCAGTCGGGCGGCGCGGCGGCATCCTCCGGCGGCAGCGCCACGACCACGGACGCAACCGCCGGGTGCGCCAGGAATGGCCGGATCGAATGCACGAGCAGTGGCTCGCCCGCCAGCGTCAGGTACTGCTTCCTGCTACCCCCCATGCGCCGGCCGGCACCGCCGGCCGCGATCACGACCGCGGCGCGCACGCTCACCGGAACAGGCGGTCCACGAGCTCGCGCACGTCTCGCAGTCCCGCCGGCTCGAGACCGTCCGGCGGGCGCTTCGGCACGGCGCGCGCGGGCAGGTAGGCGCGCGTGAACCCCATTCTGGCCGCCTCGCCGAGTCGCCGCTCCACCTGCCCGACCGTGCGCAGCTCGCCGCCCAAGCCGACCTCGCCCACGAAGACCGCGTCCGCCGGTGCTTCCCGGTCGAAGGCGCTCGAGGCCAGCGCCGCCACCAGCGCCAGGTCGCCCGCGGGCTCGATCAGCCGGACGCCCCCCACCACGTTCAGGAAGACGTCGAGCTGCCCGAAGCCGATGTCCGCCCGCTTCTCGAGCACGGCCAGCAGCAGCGCCAGGCGCTGGCGGTCGAAGCCGGTGCTCACGCGCTGCGGCGCGCCGTAGCTCGTCCGGCCGCACAGCGCTTGCACCTCGACCAGCAGCGGCCGGCTCCCCTCGATCGTCGCCACGACCGCGGCCCCGCTCGCGTGCGTTCGCTCCTCGAGAAACAGCTCCGACGGGTTCTCGACCGGCACCAGTCCCGCCGCCGTCATGCGGAACACACCGATCTCGTCCACGCCGCCGAAGCGGTTCTTGGTGGCGCGCAGCACGCGGTGATCCAGCCCGCTCGTACTCTCGAAGTAGAGGACCGTGTCGACGATGTGCTCCAGCGTCTTCGGGCCCGCGACCGTGCCGCCCTTCGTCACATGGCCGACCAGGAAGACCGCGGTGCCCGTGTCCTTGGCGAAGCGCTGCAGCCGGGCCGCGCATTCCCGCACCTGCGTCACGTTGCCGGGCGCGCCCTCCAGCTCCGGCCAGTACACCGTCTGGATGGAATCGATGAAGAGCGAGGCGGGGTGCCCGGTGTGCGCGTGGCTCAGCACGTCGTCCAGGTCCGTCTCCGTCAAGAAGACGACGTCGCCCGCGCCGTCCCCCAGCCGGTCCGCCCGCAGCCGCACCTGCGCCGCCGACTCCTCGCCCGAGACATAGAGCGTGGGGTGACCGGCGGACTCCAGCCGCGCCGCCACCTGCAGCAGCAGCGTGCTCTTGCCGATGCCGGGCTCGCCGCCGACCAGCACCAGCGAGCCGGGGACGACGCCGCCGCCGAGCACGAAGTCGAACTCATCCAGGCCGGTGCGCCAGCGCTCAGCGCCGCCGCCCTCCACATCGCGGAGGCGGACGGGCGCCGACGCGGCGGCGGCCGCGTCCCCTTTGCGAGCGCCGGCCGCGCGCGCCTTCTTCTGCGTGCGCGCGAGCGGCTCCTCCGCCAGGCTGTTCCACGCCCCGCACGCCGGACACTGCCCCTGCCAGCGCGGCGTCTCGTTGCCGCACTCGGTGCAGAAGAAGCCGGTCTTTGCCTTCGGCATGTGGCGCAGCCGCGGGTTTGGGGAGCAACAGAGCGCGAGCGGTCGAACCGGAACGATTCGGCTCTAGCGCCTAGCTTGCTCGGCTTTCGTGACCCGCACGGTCACGCCTGGTGCGGGGCATGGCCATGACGGGCGGGGTCAGCTCAGAACGGCGCGGCCTCTCGCGGAGTGTACGACTCGAAGCGCGTGCACTCTTTGCGGAAAAAGAGCTCGATCATGCCGGTGGGCCCGTTGCGCTGCTTGCCGACGATCAGCTCGGCCTTCCCCATCAGCCCCTTCTCCTGCGCCTCCGCGTCCGAAAGGTACTTTTCGGGGCGGTACAGGAACATGACCAGATCGGCATCCTGCTCGAGCGCGCCCGACTCGCGCAGGTCGGAGAGCTGGGGGCGGTGGTCGGAGCGCTGCTCGGGCGCGCGCGAGAGCTGCGACAGCGCGATGATCGGTACGTTCAGCTCCTTGGCCAGCGCCTTCAGACCCCGGCTGATCTCGCTCACCTCCTGCACCCGGTTCTCCGCCTGCGTCGACGGCCGCATGAGCTGAATGTAGTCCACGATGACGAGCGCGAGCTCCGGTTGCTCCGCCTTCAGCCGCCGCGCCTTCGCCCGCATCTCCAGCACGCTCAGCACACCCGAGTCGTCCACCCAGACGGGGGCCGTGTTCAGGTGGCCGGCCGCCTGCGCCAGCCGCACGTAGTCATCGTCGGTCAGCCGGCCGCGCCGGAGCCGGCTCAGGTCGACGAGCGCCTCCGAGCAGAGCATGCGCTGGACGATCTGGTCCTTCGACATCTCGAGCGAGTAGAGCGCGACCGGCAGCTGGTGCGTGATGGCGGCGTGCAGCGCGATGCCCGTCACCATCGCGGTTTTCCCCATGCTCGGTCGAGACGCGACGATCGCCAGATCGCCCTTCTGGAAGCCGCCCGTCAGCTCGTCCAGGTCGTAGAACCCGGTCGGCACGCCGGTGATGCCGCCCTTGGCCGCCTGCCACTTCTCGATCTGCTCGAAGGCGGAGTAGAGGATCTTCTTGATCCAGACGAAGCCCGTGCGGTCGTGCGCCTGCGCGACCTGGAAGATGCGCTGCTCGGCCTCATCCAGCACCTCCTCGACCGTGCGCTCGCCGCTCTGGTACGCGTCTCGGATGATCTGCGACGACGCCTCGATCAGCCGGCGCAGCAGCGCGCGCTCGCGCACGATGCGCGCGTGGTACTCGATGTTCGCGGCCGTCGGCACCGCGTCCAGCAGCTCGGCCAGGTAGGCGACGCCGCCCACCGAGTCCAGCTCGTCCGTCTTCTTCAGCTCCTCGCTGATCGTGACCGGGTCGATGACCTGGCCGCGCTGGAAGAGCCTGGCCATGGCGCGGAAGATCCGGCGGTTCGCCTCGCGGTAGAACATCGAGTCGTC